>CAZDTI010000063.1:0-5517 GCA_964508085.1 uncultured Saprospiraceae bacterium
TTCAGTCGAAAAATAGCTCATATCACCAACTGGATGATATTAGCATTCTCGGCCAATCAAAGGCTCTGCTGCTCAGGCCGGCACCCCTGTCGGGCTGGCGCCACGCCAGACGGGCGCGCCCACATGATTGGCCATTCCCAACCCGCCACTTGAACGTATATTATGCACCTAATGAAATACTAAATCGTGACCTCTTAAGAAAGAGGGGCGCTATAACGAAGAATATAATAGCCGCTTTGTATAGTTTCTGGATTTAAAATAATTTGTAAATGATTCTCGATCAAAAAATAAAATTATTCCAAACAGCATTTGACACCTTCACTAAATTGGAGATGGACGCGCTGTTTCGTCCGCTAGCCATTGCCTTCCTCAAAAAGCATAGCGAACTACTGGAAGTGGAAGGCTTGGATTTGGCTGAGTATGTAATGTTAGGTGGAAAAAAAAGTATGCCTAAAGTGGAGTTAACCAAACTGGTCTCTATGCCTTTCCTTTCTAAGGACATGTATGAAGCTTGGTCTGCGCTAATACAACCGAACACCAAGAAGGTTTGGGATACCCTAATTTTTGAAAAGCAGCTCCATGAGTCGGAAGTGCTGGATCGTTTTGGCTTGAGCATTACTGTAAAAAAAGATCGTTATTGGTATGGAAATTTGATGGATCGGTTGGTTCCTGATTTTCGAATTTTTCAAACGCAGAAGGTTGGCTCTTGGAATAACACTTCCTTGGCCATTAAGTTGCCTTTTGAATTACGCGTTCAGTTAAAAAATTATTATACCCCACCGAAAGAAGCGGAAATCGTATTGTATAAAGAAATCCCGGAAACAGAATTTCTTTATGAGGAAGGAGACCGAACCATCCTTTCAGAAATCAGTAGGGTTTATCTTTATCATGAGCAAGGACAGATCCCCGTAACGGGTAAGAATCGTCCTAAGTTTACTTCTCTTGGTAAAATGAAAAAGACGCTAAATATCAGAGCTTTTTTTAATAGAGATGAGAAGGATAAAAAATTACGTATTCTTCGGACTAATATTTTAGCCTCGTTGATTGTTCATGCTGGAGATCGAGGGAATAGTGATTGGTTGAAATTTCTACAAGAAAAAGTACTTTATCGTGGTTTGTTAAATGAATGTGATACTGCAGCTATCCTCCTTACAGACCTCAAGGGCATGGGACATGCAGATACGCATTACCTATCGGGTATAGAACCTTATTACTTTCAATTTCTAAAATCAGTAGTTGAAAACAGCAGCGAAGATGGAAACTTTCACTGGATAGGCTTTGAGGAATTTTATCAATCCGCTCGTTTCAATCTCATTCCAATGGAACCAATTGTTAGTTGGTTCGCAGGAGATAAATTGTACTACGATTACGATGCAATGATTCAAGATGGGGAATTCAAATACAAAGAAACTCGGCATTGGATAACAGAACAAAAATACCATAAGGCCATTAGCATTCCTTATTTGAAAGCGACTCTCTTCATGTACGCAGCGCTGGGGATTTTCGATTTGGCCTATGACCGACCGGACAGAACCGTGGTTGGAAAAACCTGCTACTCTTGTTATGATGGACTCCGTTACTTCCGACTAACCAAACTGGGAGAATATCTTTTTGGTCTTCGAGAAGATTACAATGTAGAAGAATTGTTGGAAGATAAAAGCATTACCTTCTCCCCCGATGCCTTGACCATTACGGTTGGTAGTTCTGATAGCTCTATGGCTTTTACCTTGAAACCATATACTCGCCAACTTGGACCTAATCGTTATGCAACGGATAGTCAAATTTTCCTTCAAGGCATTCATACCCGAGCTGACTTAGCTCAGAAGGTTAAGATGTTTCGCGAAGTTACCGGCGCTACTTTCCCATCTAACTGGGAAGCCTTCTTTGATGACCTTAGTATGAAGGTCGATCCTTTTGAGTCTCTAAAAGAACAGATGGTTCTGTACAAATTACCGGAAGGGAACAGGGCCTTAATTCAATTGATTGCACAGGATGGAGTGTTGAAGAAGTTTGTGTTGAAAGCCGAGGGATATCATATTATTTTTCCGAAATCGAAGATGGCTACTTTTAGGAAACGGTTGGCGGAGTTTGGGTATTTGGTAACGTAACTTAACGTAAACTTCCCACTAATGAAGTGATTTCGGGGAAAGCTTGTAAACTTAACGTTTCATAGCTATTGTAAACTTAGGCTTACAGCCTCTGCTATAAAACACTGAAAACTTATGAAACTAGTTCTAATTTCTGATACTCATGGAAATCACCAACGCCTTCCACTTCCCGATGGAGATGTACTGCTGCACACTGGAGATATTTCTAAACGTGGTAGCGAATTTGAAGTGCAACTATTTCTCGAATGGTTTGCTGAACAGGATTTCGAACATAAAATTTTCATCGCTGGCAATCATGATTTTTTCTTTGAGCAGGAATCGTCCGAGAAAGTTGCGACTATGATTCCAGAAGGCGTTACTTACCTTAATGACAGCGGAGTTACTATTGATGGTATAAAATTCTGGGGCTCCCCAGTTCAGCCTCGTTTCTTCGACTGGGCTTTCAATCGTGATCGTGGTACAGACATTGATCGGCATTGGCAATTGATTCCTTCTGATGTAGATGTATTGTTGACTCATGGGCCACCTCATGGTATTCTGGACCGAACGGCTGATGGTTTTGAGGCAGGTTGTGAGATGTTACGAAAGCGAATCAGAGAGGTGAAGCCGAAGTTGTCTGTCTTTGGGCATATTCATGAGGCTTATGGCAAGCACGAAATTGAGGGGACGGTGTTTGTGAATGCTAGTGTTTTGAATTTGCGGTATGAGTTGGTGAATGAGGCGATTTTGTTCGAGCTTTGACAATGCGGTCGCCAATCGTAGGTCGCCAGGAGTTGCGACTCCTGGCTAATGTGAGTTTGACTCCTCCGGAGTCTTATACGTGGGATGCGCGGATTGCCCAGAGTTGCGACTCTGGGCTAAGGGAGGTTCGACTCTTCCAGAGTCTTATACGTGGGATTCGCAGATTGCCCAGAGTTGCGACTCTGGGCTAAGGGAGGTTTGACTCTTCCAGAGTCTTATACGTGGGATTCGCAGATTGCCCAGAGTTGCGACTCTGGGCTAAGGGAGGTTTGACTCTTCCAGAGTCTTATACGTGGGATACGCGGATTGCATAGAGTTGTTACTCTGGGGTAAGAGGTTTGACTCTTTCAGAGTCTTTGTGAGTGAACTATCTTTAAGCTTTAGCAATCGGTGGATTGTTCGGCCCTGTGTCGTTTCTTAGAGTAGCCCAGAACCTCCAAAGGGAAATAAATCCGTTAACACACTTTTTATTGGACATGCTCCAAATAGGGAGAGAAATTCCTTTTCAATCCTTTTCTACTTACTCAACTCACCCACCCCTTTAGCCAAAAGGTGCATCTACACAAATAGAAGGAATTTAGGAAACCGAAATATGTTGCTTAATTGGTTTGTTCCTTTTTTGGAATTGGGTGTTATTTGCCTTATGTCTTTCTCAACAAAAATAAATTACAATGAAATATTTATCAACTATTTTAGCTTTGTTATTCTTCAGTAGCTTACATGCGCAGAGTTCTCTTTCAGGGAGAGTTACGGATTTAGCAACTGGAGAGGAGCTGATTGCGGCCAATGTTAAGATATATCAAGGGGAGCTATTTGTATATGGAGTAACCACTGATTTTGAAGGAAATTACCGTGTGAATCTTGATCCAGGCGTTTATGATGTTTTAGTGGAATATGTAGGTTACCTCAAGTCAAAGACCAATGGCGTTATTGTTAAAGCGGGACAAAATACAAGGTTTGATATACCTTTAAGTACAGGTATCTCTCTAGATGAAGTGGTTATTATCGAATCTGATAAGGCAACAGAACGTAGCAAAGTGACCAGAAAAGAAGCCAAGAAACTAGCTAGTAAAGATATTTCACCACCACCACCTCCTCCTCCTGTAGAAAAGATTAGCGAAATTGAAGAAGAAATTTTCGTCAGTGGTAGTCGAACGAAGGCTACTGAATCATATGCAGAGGGCGTTAAAGTCACTGCCATTGACGCGGTAGAAGACGATGTTATAGAACTATCAGCTGTAGAGTCTACGAAAGCGACCACCGAAAGTGGGGGGCCTTCTCCATCTACCCCGACGGAATCCGCCGGCCAACTCACAGCAGGAGAATGGAAAGATTTAGACAATTGGACCTTTTGGGAAAACCTTATGAAAAACGAACAATTTGCACAGTATCAAGAGCATTGGGGATACCATCCACAGCAACGTTTTTCCGTGAAGCTTTCAGATGAGCAAGGGAGAGCTTTGGCAAATGTTTCTATTCAGTTATTGAATCAAAGTGATGAAGTGGTTTGGGAAAGTAAGAGTGACAATAAAGGGGGAGCAGAGCTTTGGGGTAACTTTTTCGGGGCGAAAGATTCCGATTTTAAACTACGAGTTCAGCAAGATCAATACCAAGAGACTTTTGCGGCTATGAATTATACTGCAGGCATCAACTCGCTAAGCCTTCCGCTAAATTGCTCCGCCAATAAGGATGTCGATGTCGTTTTTGTTGTAGATGTAACCGGATCAATGGGGGATGAGTTGGAGTATTTGAAAGCGGAGGCTAGTGATGTGATTCAGCGTTCGGAGGAAGAACTGAGTATTAAATTGCGGACGGGAGCAGTTTGTTATACTGACAGGTCTGAGGCCAACACACTGCGCACTGTCTCTTTTAGTGAAGACGAAAAAGAAACCATTGACTTTTTACAAAAACAAAATCTGGGATCCGGCGGTGATTATCCGGAAGCAGTGGATTTGGGTCTGGGCCATGCCATCAACGAAATGGACTGGAACGAAAACGCTATTGCTCGAATTGTATTTTTAATGTTAGATGCTCCACCACATCATGTGGAAGAAGAGATGAAGAGCCTGGAGAAGAGCATTCAACTGGCTGCTGCAAAAGGAATAAAAGTCATCCCGATTGCTTCAAGCGGGGTTAATAAAGAAACGGAATTCCTTTTGAAGTTTTTCACTATGGCTACTAATGGTACCTACACTTTCCTCACGGATCATAGCGGGATTGGCAATAGTCACATCAAACCAGAAGCGGGCGATTACAACATTGAAACGTTGAATGATATGATGGTTCGTTTAATCGGGGAGAGTAGTGATTTTCATGACTGTGCTCCTGTGGAAGATTTCGTAGAAAAAGGGGCTAAGCAGAAAAAACTGACTTGGAAGGAACGAAGAAATAAAGAACTTAAGAAATTTACTAAGCAAATCAAATGTTTCCCTAATCCTGCTACAGATTATGTTTTTGTGGATATGGAGGAGGATATCGATTTGTTATTGGTCACCGATTCAAAGGGGAAGACGATTCAGCAGTTGCCTAAGTTGAGGGCCGGACAAGTGAAACTTAATACAAGTAACTGGGCTGGGGCCGTTTACTTTTTTCATTTTTATCAAGGAGGGAAACATGTGGTGGAGAAGGTGATGGTGACTGGTGCGGATGGAGTGGTGAGGAGTTGAGG
>CAZDTI010000063.1:5617-27022 GCA_964508085.1 uncultured Saprospiraceae bacterium
GGCTTTTGTTAGGGAATGGGAGGGCCCACCCTAACCGCCACCGCCGGGTTTCCGAGCCCGCCTCGATTTTGGTACCACACACAGCACAGCTACCCTAAATTAGCTGCTTAGGCTTAATATGGTTATGTCTTTTCCCTTTTTTCCACAGGGTGTGGTAAACGTTTAGTTAGAGATCTATCTGAAATCGAAGCCTTAGTTTGGTCATTTCCGAACCACTTCTACCTCATCACTACTGGCGCAGTATGAAGTTTACTAAAAAGTCTCTATTAATAAGTTGCAGAAAAGGAGAAATTCCATAAAACATTTTCAACTTTCTATAAATTTATATTTTCGTAAATCAAAAACAATTGACTAGCAATAAGTTAAATTGAACTTATTTTCAAAAAACTCAACCCAAGATCTTTACATTTTTCTTTTCTGATTGACGATATAGGAGGTTAATTATCTTGAAGATATAAATGTCTTTCGCTTATACGAGCCTTTAATTTCGGCCGAGTTAACAGCAAAACAAAGTCTAATCGTTTTTTAAAATTTTATCAAGAGCAAGTAATAACTTATCTGCATACAACTCATTCGCAATGGCACTTGGATGCCCGTCTATAGGTAGATTGGTATTTTCTTTTTTGTTCAGATCTATAGAAATATCTGCAAACTTGATTTGGTTAGCTTTGCAAAAAACTTCGATAGGGTAGCCTCCTTCTGTCAAGTTAGTAATCAATAAATCAACCTGATGCAACCGGCACAAACGTTCGATCTCTTTAAAAAGGTATTCTATGATGGTAACTTCGTGCTTCCTATTAACCCAATCTAAAAAATTTTCAAAGCCAATTTGTATAAATCGACTGAGCGCTGAATACTGAGAAAAGCTCCAAGGGTGATAGACGTATTCTGTTTCCGACAGACTTATATTTCCCAAAATATTTACCTTTGCATAAGGTTGTTGTAAAGGTCCCAAAAAGCTCCAGCGGTCAAGTAATCTTCTCCGCTCGAATAAAAATAGGTTTCTTTCCAAATGAAAAAAGGCATGGTTAATAACCACCAGTTTAGGCTTTCGTTTTTCTGCTAAAGCTTTCTTCAATTGCAGATAAAAATGAATGGTTCCATATCCAATAACACCAAAGTTCTCTACTTTAAATTGATCCAACTTTGACTGTACCAACCAGGGGAAAGTCTCTTCATCATTTATCGACCAGCCGTGTGTATAAGAACCTCCGAAGAACCACAACTCGGGCTTTCCCCTTAAACTGCCTTCATCGTTTGAAACAGTTATTCTATGTGTGTCTTCATTATGGCAGGTGACAAAATTCAAGGTATCTTTTAGTCGCACGGTAAATTTGCCCACTAGGTTCTTATAACCTAACAAGCTATCTTTTTGAAAATACCTATTACCGGGTTTTACTTTGATTATCGGATTTACAATCTTAGTTAAATCATATGGCCCATATCCATTGATTCTCAGCACAATTTCAATGATAGATAAGAGCAAAACAAAGATTATAAAGTTCCAAAATACAACCTTTCTTCTATGTGGTTTTTTCATTCTTTTGTATGATTACAAAATGGTAACTTTGGCGAACTTAGAAAAGTGAAAGGACTTCACCAAATATTATTTTTTCGCCTGCTTTTCAATAAGCTGGTTAGCCATTGCATTTTAATGAAAATATTAGGAATATCAGCATTTTATCACGATTCAGCGGCTTCCATTATTCACAATGGAGAGATCATCGCATCTGCACAGGAAGAGCGTTTTACCCGTAAAAAACAAGATGCTTCCTTCCCCGTTAACGCTGTGAAATTTTGTCTAAAATGGTCTGGATTTTCCCTTTCTGAATTAGATGCAGTAGTTTTCTACGATAAACCTTTACTAAAATTTGAACGACTCTTAGAAACCTATTATAGCTTTGCGCCCAGAGGATTGAGGTCCTTCATTCAGGCCATTCCAGTTTGGCTTAAAGAAAAAATGTTCTTAAAACGAATGATTCATAAATCTTTGAAATCCATTGAATCTTACGATAAAAAGAAACTCAAATTACTCTTTCCTGAACATCATCTTTCTCATGCCGCCAGTGCCTTTTATCCTTCTCCTTTTGATGAGGCAGCGATCCTAACTATTGATGGAGTCGGGGAGTGGGCTACGGCTTCTATTTGTCATGGAAAAGGTAATAGTATTACAAAATTAAAAGAACTGAAATTCCCACATTCCTTGGGACTTTTATATTCTGCCTTCACCTATTATCTAGGCTTCAAGGTGAATTCCGGAGAGTACAAATTGATGGGCTTAGCTCCGTATGGAAATCCAAATTCTGATAAGGTAGCCCAGTATATTGACTTAATAAAAACAACACTAGTCGATATCAAAGAAGATGGTTCTATTTGGCTAAACCAAAAGTACTTTAACTACGCCACTGGCTTGCGAATGGCTAAGGATAAAAAATGGGAAGAGTTATTTGGTTTGAAAAAACGAGTAACAGAAAGCCCTCTTTTACAAGAACATTGTGATCTGGCCTTCGCCATTCAAAAGATAACGGAAGAGGTTGTCCTCAAAATGGCAAAGGAAGCCCTGCGTTTGACTCAATCAAAAAATTTATGCATGGCTGGCGGGGTAGCTTTGAATTGTGTTTCCAATGGAAAATTACTAACAGCCGGAATTCTTGATAGACTATATATTCAACCCGCTGCAGGAGATGCAGGTGGTTCCTTAGGAGCTGCATTGGCTGCCAACTACATTTATTTTGAAAAAGAGCGAAAAGTAAATTCGACCAAAGATACCATGAAGGGAAGTTATCTTGGACCGGAATATTCTGATTTAGATATTGAGCTAATGACTAAAAAATTTAAAGCTCCTTTTAATTATTTTAGTAATTTTGAGCATTGTATTGATAAGGTGACAGACCTTATAAAAACAGGAAATGTAATCGGTTGGTTTCAAGGAAGAATGGAATGGGGCCCTCGATCTTTAGGGAACCGGAGTATTTTAGGAGATCCCACGAATATTGAAATGCAAAAAAGAATAAACCTAAAAATAAAATATCGAGAGAGCTTTCGACCATTCGCGCCCTCTATTCTAGCAGAAGACCTTTCCAGCTATTTTGACATAGAATCGGAATCTCCTTACATGCTTTTAGTGGCACCTATAAAAGAAGAATTAAGGGAAAAAGTTGCTGATAATTATTGGGCTTTACCAATGAAAGAAAGGTTATATGAGCGAAGATCAAAAATACAATCTGTGACACATGTTGACTTTTCAGGTCGAATTCAAACAGTTACAGAACAGAGTAATAAAAGATATTACAACTTAATTAAAAGCTTTAAAGAAAAGACGGGCCATGGCATTCTAATTAACACCAGTTTTAATGTAAGAGGTGAGCCAATCGTCTGTACTCCGGAAGATGCCTATCGTTGTTTTATGCGGACAGAGATGGATTATTTAGTAATCGGAAACTATTTATTTGACAAAAAAGAACAAGCTTACTGGACAAATGATGATTTGTGGAAAGAAGAATTCACCTTAGATTAAAGGGTAAAAAATAACTAATTTTAAGTAGCATGGAATTTATAAAAGACTTATTCAAATTTATGATGGCCCGAAAAGCATACTGGTTGGTTCCTGTCATATTGGTGTTATTATTAATAGGAGTATTACTCGTCATTGGCGGCGGATCTGCGGCAGCTCCTTTTATCTACTCGATTTTTTAAGATGGAAAAGGATAAGCAATTAGAAGCGATACTGGTCATTGTATTAGGTTTTTTGGTACTGTATCTTGTGCTGGAGAAGCCGCTATTTCTTTGGATTAGTTTGGGGCTTGGCTTGCTTTCTTTATTTTCCAATTTCGCTTTAGCCAAAATAACTTGGATTTGGTATAAATTAGCAGAAGGACTAGGTTATGTCAATTCCAGAGTGCTATTGTCTGCTGTGTTCTTTGTTGTTTTGGTGCCAGTTGCACTAATGGCCCGATTGATATCCGGTAATAAGTTGAAGTTAAAAAAAGAGCAGAGGAGCTATTATGAAGAAGTAAATGTGAAGTATGACAAGGAAGGAATGGAAGATATGTGGTAGTAGACTTTATTTAGTTGATAATGTAGAGCTCCCTTAATATTGAGGGTCTAAACAAATCCAAGTTATTTTTCAAAAATGAAACATATCAACCCCTTGTATAAGAAATGGTGAATTATCAGTAACGCAAGCTATTTGATACAGTTTTTATTTAAACACTAAAAATGAGTAAAAAAAATACAGTACTGTTTTTATATTATCTTCTGGTAATTCCGATTATTTCTGGTTTTCTCTTTCACAAATCTAAAAGTCCTGATTTTTTAATTTTTAGTTACCCCTACCTAACAGGTCTAATTTTACTTATCCTAGTCCTTGCATTTTTCGTTCCATTCGTACTATCGAAGTTTATTAAAAAACATGGGGTTAAAACATTATTTTTTTCCCTTTTCCCTTCTACTGTTGTATTGATCTTAGCATATGCTTTTTTAAACTTTTGGTATCTTAAACAAGAGCACCCTTTTGATCCATATTTACAATTTCCTAAACCTAAGACAAATCTAGATAATTTCAATAATGACGACTTGGTAATTCTGACATTGGGGGGCTCCACTACTCTCAACACAAAATTATCATTGGAAAACAAATACCCATATATTCTTGAAAAAGAAATTCAAAAATTAACTTCCTCAAGAAAAGTCAGAGTTGTTAATGCTGGTATGGATTGGTACACCAGTAAGCATTCATTAATAAATTATATCACAGATTATAGACGAATAAAACCAGATATTGTAATAGTCATGCATGCTATTAATGATATCTACAGATCATTTTCTCCTCCAAACTTCGCAATCGGAGAATATAACTTTGATTATTCTCATTTTTATGGGCCTTCGATTAAAGGAGCAGTTCCAAGAAACTTTGAACACAGTTACTTAGCATGGATAAAGGGTTCTTGGTGTAGCGCTCTAAAGGAAAAAAAGGATTTTGATTTTGAGTTAAAACAATATAAATCATTAGAAGCCTATAAATATTACCTAAAAACGTTAGTTAAATGCGTCAAACAGGACTCTTCAACTTGCTTGATACTAGAACAAAGATCATTGTACAAAGATAACATGAGTACTGAAGAAGAAAATGTACTTTGGATAGGGAAATCTTTTTGCATAAATAAAGTAGGAAAATATGCAAGTAATACCTCCCTTCTAAGTGCAATGAACGCTTATAATAATGCTGCAAGAGATATAGCTACTCAAGAAAACATTGGTTACATCAAAGTTGGTGATAACATAGAAAGTAATTTACTTTTTTTTAGTGACGATGTTCATTATACAAAAAGAGGAGCCAAAACGTTGGCCTTAACAGTAGTCGATTTTATAAAAGAAAATATAGATCTCTCAGAAACGAATTAAATAGTTGGCATTTACCAGATAATTAGTAAAGATACTTTGACTAGTAAAAACGCATATATAAAAAATGCTATTCCAAATTATGTTTTATCGGCATTTTTTGGCTTATTCATTTTGCTGCTCTCTGACGGTTTTTGAAATCATCAAACAACTGCTCTGCGGCTAAATGGTGTCCTTTTCTATTCCAATGTCCTTCCTTTAAATAATAAAACTCATAACCTTTTTCTAAATCACTAAAAAAGTCATAGAATGGGATATTATACTTTGCGGTGTATTCAGAAAAAAGACTAAGAAAAGGGGAGGGGCTAGATTCTCTTTTTTGATATTCCAACTCAACTAAGCTAGGAATATAATAAATTGTAAATAATTTGTTATGCTGAATACAAAATTTTCGAATAGCATCTAAATATTTAGTGGTCAATATGAACGCTAACTTTCTTTCTTTACTAGCTACAAAATTATCCGAACCATTGCCTTTCTTTGGATTTAATTTAAAGACAACTTTCCGAAAGATCGAATATACATGCGAATTCGCTCTAAGCCAACTATAAAAATCAGATCGAAAAAAGGCATGTTCTTTTGGAGAAAGTTCCTTCACAATTAATGCTTCATCCTTTAATTCATAAAAGTCTTGCCGATAGTTATCGAAAAAATCATTATAATAAGCCATATAAATCACTTCCTGAATTTCTGAACTTATCCCATAAATTTGCAGCCATTTCAGCGCATGATCAGTACCTCTTCCTCCATGCCCTGCATTTAGTATTTCAACACCGTATCGTCGAACTGAATCTTGTAAACGAAAAGCAAAAGTATACTCCGTGTCAACTCCGAAACCGTAAGTAAAGGAATCACCCAAAAGAGCTATTTTTTTTGAAAATCCAGTTTTTTGATTGTTCGTAATTCGAAATCCCTCAGCGTTATGTTCAAAATGATAATCGAAAACCCCCGGATTAGACTGCCGGCCTTTCTGGTTGGGTTTATAAATTTCTAACAGACCTTTATCAAACTGACTACGTACTGGACCAACCGGCTGAGGATAGAACATCCTAAGTATCACCTCACAGATCAGTAAAGTTAACAAAGTAGAGCCAAGAGGAATTAAGAATTGAAAAAGACCTTTTTTTAGGTTCATACTTGAGAATTTGTAACTTTGGCAAAAGTACTAAATAATGATAATAGTGAAGCTTAGTGGTGGCATGGGGAATCAGCTGTTTCAATATATCTTTGGCTTGAAATGGGCCCAATATCATGGTGTAAACCTGAAAGTAGACTTATCTTCGTTTGATATAAAAGCACCTGGTACGGACTCTCGTCCTTTTGTATTGGACCTTTTTCAATTAGAACTTGAACAGGCTACGCCGCAAGACTATAAAAGCATAAAGATACCTTTGCCTAATCAGTCAAATATCTGGAATAAGATTATCAAACGCATAAGCGCTAGATACATCACACAAAAAGGAATGCTGGATTTATATCAAGATAAAATCATTCCTGACAATAGTTACCTAGATGGATACTGGATCGGCAAATATACAGTAATAGAACAATGGGAAAATCTAAAACCAAAACTAAAAATCAAAGCAAACCAGCTGGTAGACTCCGAATATGTGCATCAAATCCAGAATTCTACCTCTGTTTGTATTCACATACGTCGTGGAGATTATGTTACGGCCAATAAGTTTTTATTACCAATTTCCTATTTTGAACAAGGAATAATAGAAATGAGAAGACAGCGTCCAGAGAGCTTACACTTTTTTATTTTCTCAGATGACATTTTATGGTGTAAAACAGCTTTGTCGAACTTCATAAAGGAACAAGATGTGAAAATCACTTTTGCAGATGGTAACGTACCTTCAGGTCAGCATGACATCAACCATTTTCACCTAATGACTTGCTGTAATCATTTTATTATTTCGAATAGCACCTTCAGTTGGTGGGCTGCTAAATTGGGAAGCCACCCCAATAAAATAGTCATTTGTCCCAGCCAATTTGAAGCTTCAAATACACAACACCCTCATTTAATTTTAGATCATTGGATTCCGATAGCGATAAATTAGATATTCTAATTCAGTGCAATGAGCTATACCCTCATAGCTCTGGTGGGATTGGTATGCAAACGCTGAATATGGCCAATGCAATGCATCAGGCCAGACACCGAGTCACAATCATTGGTATGTACAATGAGATAAAGACGCATGAGCATCCTTTTCAATTTATTCAGTTGCGGCGGATAAAGAACCTGGGTTTCCTAGGGCACTTAATTAACATCTTTCGGTTTCAATTTTTCTTATGGAAATACATTGTTCTAAAAAAGAATAATATTGATATTATTGAATATCCTGACTATGAAGGGTATGCTTGTTTTAGTTTTGTAAATACGCCTAGAGTTGTTCGAATGAATCATCCAGGGTTTTATGTGAATGGCAAGTATGGCGGGCAAAAATGGTGGAAAATAACAAAATGTTTACGATGGCTACTAATCAGAAGGTCCATCAACAAAGCAGATAATGCGATCGCCGTAGCGAACTATCTGGTTCCTCTGATCCATCAGTGGAGCAAGCCCAAAAAAATAGAGGTAATTTACAATATGACAGAATTAGAAATGACAAATGATTTAGTTCGTCAAACGAATGGTAACACTGGAAACACCAACGATTACCTACTAAACTTCGGCACAATGGCTTCACATAAAGGAATCCCACTTTTAGTTACAGCTTACATGAAAATAGCCGATCAGTTATCTTACAATTTACTTCTTGCAGGACGAATAGCTAAGGGTCAATTTTTCGGTACAGCCCGTAAGTTCATTTCCAAAACAAAGAAAAATCAAATCATATTTTTGGGAGAACAGAATCCTGAGCAATTGAAATCCATTATTAAAAAAGCTAAAGCCGTTATCTTTCCCTCTTTGCAGGAGAACATGCCTTTAGCTTGGGCAGAAGCAATGGGAATGGGAAAGGCTCTATGGGCTTCGAATATTCCAGTAGCTAGCGAGATGATACAAGATGGACTGGATGGAAATATTTTCGAAAAGGAAAATATAGAGGCTATTGAGAATGTATTGTTAAAAATTGAGCAAATAAACGCTAAAAGACTGGAGGTGTTATCAAAAAATGCCCAAAAGAAATACAAACAACTTTTTTCAAAAGAAGTATTATTGGATAAAAACATACACTGTTTTCGATCACTCATTCGCAAAGAATCATGACTAAAAAAAGGCCATTATCCGTTATCATGTCCTGCTACAATGAAGTTGCAGTAATTGGTCGTGCCATAGAAAGTATTTTGAATCAGACTTTTATTGATTTTGAGTTTATCATTGTGGATGATGGAAGTACTGATGGTACTTTTGAAATTTGTAGCGCATACGCCAATAAAGACGACCGAATTCGCCTCTTTCAACTAGCAGAGAATTCGGGAAGTTGTACGATACCATTGAATTTTGCTATTACGAAAGCTACCGCGCCGATACTGGCAAGGATGGATGCAGATGATATCAGTCACCTCAATCGTTTTGAAAAGCAGTATGATTTTTTGAAGAGGCATAATGAGGTGGATGTTTTGGGGACAGGTGCGAACTTAATCAACAAGGCCTCTGGAGCATTAATACGTACCTACTATTTCAGTGAAAATCATAAAGAGATAATAAGGAAAAGGTACTTAAAGCCATTTTTGTTGCATCCTTCTGTAATGTTAAGGAAAGCTGTTTATGACGCTTCTAATGGTTATGATACTAAGTGGAGGAGAGGCCAAGATACTGACTTATGGTTGAAATCTTTTTCGATCTTTACCTTCCATAATTTACAAGAAGTATTATTTGATTACTATCAAACTACTTCTGCAAAAAGAAGTACCAAATTTAAACGAATGATAAATGATTTATCTATCAAATACCAAAGTATGAGTAGGAATAGAGAACTGCTAAGATTTTGGCCAATATTATTGGTAGATATTGTTCTTTTCCTCTTAGGAAAAAAATAGGAAACGCTATCTTAGGATTACCATCTTACCGATACCGTGCTTAAAATATTGATCCGTCTTTGTGTCATAATCTTCGTATAATTCACCATCTAACTTTCTGGTTACAACCCGATAAAGATAAACGCCATTTCCTAATCTATCTCCATATTCATCGGTGCCATCCCATCTGTAATCTGTTATATTCTTTCCTATATGTAGAGGCCCTAGTTCGTCTTGAGTAATTTCTCTTATTACTTTTCCTGAGACCGTCATAATTTGTATTTTCATAAAATCAGGAAGATCCGCACCGGTCAAAGTGAAAACAAATTGAGTCTGTGTTGAAAAAGGATTTGGATAATTAAATACATTTGAAATCATTGCCTGATTAATGACTTCAAAGTGAGTTTTGTAGTCATAAGTCCCCGCTGAATTTCCGGTAGCATCTTTTGCCTCAACAGTTAATTCATAAATCCCGTCTAATTCAAAGGAATTTCTAACTTCGATGCGAGCCTTATTGGATTTATTTAAATTACCTTCTTCGGCAGGAATAAAAGTTACATTAGGATCAGATACCGAAATTAATCGAGGTACTGTTTCTTCTGGGTGTAACAACTTGATTCTGAATAAAGACGTATCACTCAAAGCAAGATGTGGATTTTCATCCAACAATGCGATGTTAATCAAAGGATTGGCGGACACAATGTCTCCATCTAATATATGAACTCCATCAAAAGTTACATCGAGAAGTGGGTTCCGATTATCCCGGATGAGATAAAAAGGTAGGATACCTACATTATTAAACCGATGCTGTTCGGGTTGATCTTCGTTCGGATTAACCTCTACTATTAATTGGTTAAAAGAAGATGTAATTTCCTTTGTATTAAAATCCAAGTGGGCTGTCAGCGTTGATTCTTTAGTAAGCGGAGCCAATCGTTGCCCAGTGAGTACCGCATTATTGTTTTGGTCAACTACAGTAAAATATACTAATAAACTATCCATGTCTATCTCAGTAATATTTTCTACCGCAATGTCAAGAGTCAATGTTTCCCCTTGTTGAATCGTATCTGCATGAAAGGCCAAATTCAAGTCCGGTCTTAAAGCAGCGTCAGGAACGGGATCATAAATTATCCGCCAATAATCCAAATGAGGGGATGTTCTTTCTATAGAGTCTTTAAGCTCTAATTCTAATCTTAAATATGGAAACTGCTCCGCGTTAATATGAGTTAAACTGGTGTCGTAAACTGTTATGTTTTCGTGGATTAGAAATTCATTTTCCTGATTATCTATGCCATAGATTTTCAATGCTGTTTCGTCATTTACCACATCGTAGTCTTCCATATTCCAGTTGAGAGATTGCCAACCTGAAGCAGGCCCAATCTTAGTAGATTTAATGGCTCCTTTATAATTTGGAGTGTTTAATAAATAAATTCCATCAAGAATCGTATTCACAGAATCTGCAATCGTCTCTGTTTCATAATTTAGCGCATTAAGAAAATCAGGATTGTCCTTTTGATAAAGAAAGAAGTAAGGAACAGAACCTTTATCGTCTAATTGCCGAATTTTAGTAGCTCCTTGTTCCTCCAACACTTGAAATATATTTTTCTGAAAGCTGTTATTAATGGAATCCATTGCCCAACTCTCATCATAGTAAATAGAATTCAAAGAAGTTTGAATAGAATAAAGGGCAACGATGTGATTAGATGGTACTTCATTCTCTAAGAAATTGATTAGGGACTCCCGTTCTTGCATAGTGGTGGTGCCATAAGGAAAAGAATAAAAATTATAGTTTTGACAGCTAATACTATTGTATAAGCCTCCAGGAGGATTTACCCATGGGGCTAAAGTAACAGGGTCAAGTACAACAGCATGAAGCCCGTCTGGCATGCAACCTTTATAAATTTGGATAACTCCTCCATTCACTATCGCTGACATTTGATCATCACCAGCAATAGTCCAAGGTCCTGTTTTTATTCTAATTTCATTAATGTCCTCTGAAAAGTTGATCTTACGATTTGGTTCTTCCAATTCAACAGCTACCAGTTCATTATTATTTTTGAGCTGATGAAAATGAGACTGATTCCAACCGGGCGAACTATCTTCTTTATATAAGAAAGAACTCTCGTGCCAGTTATATCCAAATCCAGTTGTCAAAGTACTGTCAATACTAATCCGCCAATAGTAGGCCGTATTATTCTGATAAGAAATTGGTGGAGACCAACTTACTACCCCTCCTATTTGCTCAACAATGGTTTGTCGTTTTTGGGGGCTATTAAAATAATTGGTAGTGTCTATTTCTAAATAATATTTTTGTTTTTCTGCAAATGCGTTTGCTGTAGATGCTTTGAGGGTGATGTCAGGGTTTGATATGATGCTGTATTCGTAGGGGTAGACGGGGAAAGCATCATTGGCAACAACGTAGAAGGTATGATCGTAGGAGTTATTCATTTCCGCTGTCGGGTTAGGGAGCTCAGGAATTGAATCTAGTGCATCGATTGTGATATTTAACTTGTTAAACCCTAATATGTCTTCTTTTGGAATAGGAATGTTTAAATTATAGATTCCTTCGAATCCCGGAGATGTCGTTTTATATTCGATCGATGGAAGTACTGTTCCATTAGGTAATTCGTGTTTTACCGAAACTAAGAATGAATCTTTAACTGCTGATCCGATATTGATTGCGTTTACGCTAAGGTTGAAGCTATCCATTTGAGCACTTATTAATGCAGGATTAGTACTCACAGAGGTCGCGTCAACAACATAATCCGGAGCAATATGCGTATTAATTCTAAGTGCTGGATCTCCATGTAAGACCATCACTTGTTTTAGTTGTTCTGCATAAAAACTAGAATTCAAATCAAAATCTTCAATCGTCGCTTTCAATATATCACCTATAGATTCTCCATAATGATCTTCCATCATATTTTGATAAAAGAATTTTGCGTAAGCTGATAAATTAGATAAAGTGGTTTCCCAGGTCGCCCCAAGAAAAGCAATTGCCCCTTTATCTTCTGCTAAGACCCATTGTTCTGTTAGGGTTCCGTCAAATTCAAACATCCTGCTAGTATGACAACCTATTGTGTACACAAAAGGGTATTTGCCTTGATTGTTGTAACTTTCAGGGCTTTCTAAATTATAATCCAGCGTAGCTGGAGCAGAGTGTCCAAAGAAGGTAATCATAGATACACCGTCGTTGATAAGCGTTTGTATTTGTTCCGCCGGAGTCTCTTGAATAACATCTGTACTTGTTTTGTAAAAAGGATAAATATCCGCTCCAAATTTACCCTTTTCAGCAATCTCTTCTACTTCAGTAAGTTCATTTCTAATGAAATCTTGAATAGGAGCGTCTCCTCCTCCTAAATGGATAATTCTTTTCATCCATGCTTTATCTTCAATGGTTTGGGGTAAAGTAGCGTTTGATTCAAAGTCAATTACTTTTCTTAGATAGATATCAACATGCTCCGGGGTTTTGGCAGCTAGCCGGCCCACAGGAATAATCGGGACATTTGAAGTATTGCTGGCTGCAAGTAGATTGTCGGATTGAGGTAGACCAAAAGTAGGAATCAAGGTTGTAATATCATTATAAGTATTACCAAACCTAAGATTTCCATAACTAGCCCCTTTACCAATGAGAAATAAATATTTTGAATCCCAATTTTTAACTGCGTAATGAGTGAAGTTACGTATAGCTATTTCATGTTGTATTTCACCATAAGCGAATTGATCATAGAGTTGATTAACATCCACTACCACCGGGTCGTATTGACCACCAGCAAAGGACGATCTGTAATCAGCATATTCTTGTACATAGTTTGGTCCACTACCATTACCCATTAAAACGGGGTGACTAATAATTAGATAATCACCTGAATCATCGTCATAATTTACAAATTGTAGTTCTTTTATATTCTGTACCGTTTTATAGGCATTAGTACTTACTAGTATTAGTTCTCGTTTGTTGGAAAATGGAGGAAGCACAACCTTGATCAGACCGTTGTCTAGTGTTGTTTCCAAAAATATATTGGCCGTTCGATCATATAGAAAAGGAGCAATTCCATTAGCTGCAAAGTTTGAAATTTCCAAGTATTTTTTTGTGCTGGCACCATCTAAAGAAAAACTAAAGTTGGAGGCTCCGCTAAAATTCATTTGCCGAGGATAAGTAATGCGGATAACGGATAGACCATACTGGTCATTATTATTATCATCTCCAGTTAATTTAAATGTATTGTTATCTGCTAAATCAGAAGGAGAAATACTCAAGTAATGTTCGTTTACAGCAGTACCAGAAAAAGTAGTATCCAATTCCAGATTTCCGTTTACCAACAAATTTAAATGATGACTGCCTTCGGTACTTCGATATCGGAGACTAGCTGAGGCTTCTGGACCAGAAGTAGCGATCATTGGCGTATTAATACTTACAGATTGGTCAGCGGAATATTGATTTGCAAATCCTTCTCCAATGTCATATCCTGCGTTCCAAGAACCATGTACATTTGCTCTTTTTATTCCAGGATCATAGACACTATAATAAGCTTTAGCAATTTTAGCCCAACAGTAAGGTTCTGCCCCAGGAGGATTAATTAGGTCATTGGCTGTTTCCAGATAATGTAGATGATTGTTAGAAGTATTCCAAGTCAAAAAATAATAAGTGGTATCTGTAAAGATACTATATTCAGTATTCGTCTGATAGGAAGGATCTAAATAAATGTGGCTATCCAGTTGTCCTTTGTTTCTTTCCCCATAAAAAGCAATAAAGTCGTTACTTCCAAAAGCTCCATTCTGACTAATGTGAATAGGAATTTCTTTGCCGTGGGAAAACAACTGAAAATTGGAACCTAATGGATTAGTCCCTGAAAAGACACCTGCCGTATTTAGCTCTTGATAACTTATCTTATAGAACCCATCTTCTACAACTGCTATTTTATAATAAGATTGATTGTAATTGATCCATTCATTTCCATAAAGGGTATCACTGTTTATAAGCATCTGAGCTTGCAAAGCCACAGAAATTAGAGTAAGAAGTAGTGTTACTTTAAAAGCTTTCATGTTAATCAATTGAATATGAGAAATACCATGCGTTGTTTACTGAAAAGCTAAGGCAAAGGGATGGAAATTTGTAGTGGTCAATGCCCTCACTCAATGCTTTATAGACAAAATATACACATTATAGACAAAAACTATACAAATTATAATTAATCTGACCAGTTGAGACTTAAATGTAAGGATAAAATAACATTTACTACGTCTTTGTTCTTACAAGAAAGCTTAATTCTTATGACTTACTTTGATGCTTATTTTATCATTTTTCCTAATCTTTGTGGCCAAATAAACCAACTTTTCATACCATTTACGAAAGATGAAGAGTTCTAAATTTTCTATAAAATTGACCATTTCAGTTATAATACCAACATATATTCGACCAAAGTATCTTCTACAAACAATCGAGGAAGTGATCAACCAAGGCCATCCGGCTGTTTGCGAAATAATAGTGGTGGATCAGACTCCTAAAGACTTGATACCCAATGGGTTTTATGAAAAGTTAGAAGAGCTCAAGAAAAAAATAAGCCTAATTTATTTATACAAGGAAATCGCAAACCTGCCAGCTGCTAGAAATTCGGCTTTACAAATAGCAAAAGGAGAAATAATTCTCATGCTTGATGATGATGTATTATTACCAGCCAATTTTATAGAAGAACATTATAATAATTATAACAATGACAATAACATTATTATGGTTGTCGGCTTACCTTATGAAAGGCTAAACAAATATATAAGCCAAATAGATCAAATAAATGTGAATAATTTTAAAGAATTCACAGCTCCCTTTTTTAAGGAAAATAAAAAAGATAGGAATTGGACAGGGTTGATGGTGGGTGTAAATCACAGTGTTTTAAAGGCTTATGCGCTGAAACTGGAGGGTTATGATGAAAATTTCATAGGATCTGGTTATTTCGAGGATTTTGACTTTCTCCAAAGGCTTCGTAAATCATTTGCCAATAAAAAAACAGCGTACAATCCAGAGGCTTTTGTCGTACATTTACGTGCGCCATCGGGAGGATGTAGGAGACAGGATGTTAGAAATACTTGGCTATTTTCGGTAAGTACACATATCTATATGTGGCGCTATAAGCAATGGAATTTATTTTGGCGAACAATGAGAGCCGGACCATTGCTAAAGAAAAATGTATTTCAATTTTGGAAGCAGCCTATACTCTGGTGGGGATTTGTTAAGTCTTTGATTCTTGCTTATCAAAAAAGAGGAAACAACAAATCTATATTTGCGAAAAATAAAAATTCTTGAATGCAAGAATATCCTAAAATATCTGTAGTCATTCCCAGTTATTATCGACTTCGTTATCTTGTTCAAACAATTCTAGAAGTACTGAGACAAAGACATAAGGCGGTATTAGAAATAATTGTAGTTGATCAAACCCCAGCAAGTGTAAAGAAAGTTTCAAAGGAAGGCCAGCAAATCGAAGAATGGGTTGCTAGCGGAACTATTGTTTACCATTTTCTGTCTCCTCCAAACGCCAATGCTGCTCGAAACCGTGGCTTAGCTCTATCTAAAGGAGATATAGTCTTACTTTTGGATGACGATGTCTTACTCCCTCCTAATTTTATAGAGGAGCACTACAAAATGTATCTCTCTACCTTTGATGGCCACAAGGTGGTTGCAGTTGGTGGGAAAAGTTACCATCGGAAAAATATTAGCAGTAAAGAGGTAGATCATATTAATCATAAGAACTATAAGTTGTATACAAGTCCAGATCAACGTGGCTATGAAAAACCGTTACAATTTCTCAAAGCTAAAGACACTTTAGTTGGTTGTAATATGAGTTTTTCAAGAGAAACAGCATTGGCGATTTTAGGTTTTGATGAAAATTTTTCCAGTTATTATGATGAAGCCGATTTCTGTTTTCGGCTTAAGAAATATTGTACGGACAAAAAACAAGGTATGTTAGTCAACCAACACGCTTATCTAATTCATCTTCGTGCTTACGACGGAGGGCATGGGTTAAGAAACGAACATTCTAACCGAGAACTGTTGATTATATTGAGTTACAACTTATTTTTCATTCGCCATTATTCCATCATAGCAGCAATACCAAAACTGTTGCAAAACATTCGAATAGGGCCGTTAAGAAAAGCAAACGTTTTGAATCCAAAAAGGTTTTTTTACTCCTGCTGGTGTTTCTCAAAGTCAATCTATTTGGCGTATAAATTAAAGGATAAGGTTAAGTCTCCTTTTCTAAAATAACAAATGTGCTGAAAATCATAGAACGGATAAAACAAATACTATATGGAAATGAAGAAAGGAAGGCTATCAGCTCTAATATTTCCTGGTTGTTTGCAGAAAAAGCTGTTCGATTTGTTCTTAGCTTTTTAGTTGCGGTATGGGTGACTCGCTACCTTGGGCCAGATAGATATGGTATATTAAGTTATACTGTAGCTTTTGTTGGAATACTGGGAATCTTTATTGGTTTTGGTTTAGAAAATATTTTAATTCGAGAGCTAGTAAAACAGCCGGAACTTAAAGATATACTATTGGGTAACGCCTTTTTACTATTTTTGGGTTCTAGCCTCTTTTGTTTCCTTATAAGCACGACTGTAATCTATTATTTCAGAACTGACGATCTTCAAACTATTTGGTTAGTTGTTATTTTAAGCTTTTCCTATCTACTTAAACCCTTTAAAATAATTAGCTTATACTTTGAATCAAAGGTGCAAGGGAAGTTATTTGTCCCTTATACTATTATTGCATTAGTCGTTACGAATCTGCTTAAAATTTACTTTGTTTTTAATGAAGAATCTCTATACGCATTTGCGTGGACAATGGTTATCGAAGATGTAATAATTTCTTTAGGATTGATACATCTTTACTATAGTAAAGGTTTGCATAAAACAATAAGATTCCGAATCGATTTAACCTTAACTAAGTCTTTGCTAAAAGATAGTTTGCCATTAATGTTCTCCGCATTTATGATTGTTATTTTAATGAAAATAGATCAGGTTATGTTGCGCGAAATGGTTTCAGCAACTGAAGTTGGACTTTATAGTGTCGCCGTTACCTTGGCAAGTGTTTGGCTTTTTGTTCCTGCTATCATCGTACGTTCTTTTTTTCCAAAAATCGTAGTTGCAAAAAAGAACGATATAGGTACATTTCATAAACAAGTCCAACAACTTTACAAACTCATCGCTTTTATAGGTTATAGTGTTTGCATTCCTATAACTCTTTTTTCGAATCAATTGGTTCTTTTTCTTTACGGAGAATCTTTTTCAGAAGCAGGTATAATGTTATCAACGTTGGTTTGGACAGGATTTTTTGTAGGACTTACCACTGTCAGAGAATCATATATCTACACCATGAACCTAACAAAACAGCAGTTGATCATTACCATAATGTGTGCCCTCCTAAATATTGGTATAAATTTAATTTTAATCCCTATCTATCAGGGTTTTGGAGCCGTATTAGCCACTCTTTTTTGTCAAGCCTTTGGAACCATAGCCAGTAGTATTTTTGTTAAGTCATTACGAAGCAACGGAGTTATGATGTTGAAAGCTGCTATAAATCCTAACCCTTTTTATTAACTTGAAGACATATAGAATAGAAAGAATAAATTTTTGGCTTATAGTAGACCAAGTAGCTTTAAGTAACTGTACAAATTAATTCTACTATAAAATGAAAAGTCTTCCAAGTTTGTATTTCGTTAAAAAGCCTCGCCGATGCTAAGGCATCGCCTACGTTTTTTGCCTCATTCAAACTCGAAATCCAATCCCATTTTATGTTGAAATAATTTTGTCCAATTACTTAATGGCGTTTATTTTTTGTTAATATGCGTCTTATTTTTTTTAACGTTTGTTCACCAAAAATAGCTTTTAAAAGTAATTTTATATAAACGCGTTTTTCCGCTTTACCGCTAAGGAGTCTATTTAAATGATTCGCTTTTAAATAAAATAATTCATAGTGCACAACATTTCTTAGATTACCGTATTTAAAATTGGAATCAAAGGTAAATCCTTTAGGTGTTACAAGAACCATATTTTGTTTATACCACCAATAAATCTCTGGATTATCCCACAAAATTGGTCGCAGTATATCATGTATTTCATAGTCATGTTTTGTAAAAATTGCTTCCCAATAAGTAAGCCACTGTTCATTTATGTGATTCTGACCGCCTTGATTTGGTATTGCCGCAGAAAACAATATTACATTGCCTGCACTAATCAGATTTTGAATAAATATTTCTGCGGAATCGATAGATAAATGTTCCGCTACTTCGAGGCTTACTACTAAGTCATACTTTTTATCTAATTGAATTTTTTCTTCTAAATTAGTCTCTTGAAAATCTTCAGCGTTTATATTTTTGAATAATAGCGTTTTATTTACCCAAGGACCATCTAACCCTAATAAGTCTTTTATACCATTTTGTTTGAAAACACTTAAAAATGTACCTGTTCCACAACCAAAATCAACAACACTTTTGGGATTCAGAATTTTAATAACCTCTGGGACAATTTGTTTTGAATCTTTTAATCTATGAATGCTCTCGTTATGTATATATTTACTCATCTGTATATCTTTTAAAACTCAATACATGACAGCTGGGAAGTTGGCTATGAAGCAGCTACTGAATCTAGAATCAAATGTAATATATTATTATCTTCCCATCTCAACAAACTAAAAATCTTCAACCATAACAATTGCCAGAAAAACAAAAATTACTAATCCTCTCTAGATGGTTCACCCCCGGCTTCCAAGCTGGAGGACTAATCCGTGCCGTCGAAGGAATTGCCCGCCACATGGCAAACCACTTCGATATCTATATTTTAACAACTAATAAGGACTTCGGAATAGACAGCCCTTATCAAGGTATTGAAACCGACAAATGGATTAAGAAAGACAACTATCAGGTCTTATATCTCTCTGATAAGTATACAACAAGAGCAACCTTAAAAAAAACCATCGCTTATTTAGACCCGTCCTGTATTTACCTCAGTGGTATGTTTGATGCCTTATTCAGCATATATCCTTTACTACTGAAACGTAAAAACAAAATAGCTGCTAAGCTTGTCCTTGCGCCTAGCGGTATGCTTATGTATTCTGCCATGGCACATAAAACTTACAAGAAACGACCTTTTTTGCTTTTATGCTATCTCTTGGGACTTCATAAGCTACTCACTTTCCATTCAACGGATAGTCTGGAAATTGCCTCAATCACTAAATACTTTGGCACAAAAGTTCGTAACCAAGAGTTGGTCTTATTTCCACCTAAAATCGAAAAAAAAATAGCACAGGTAGAGAAACTTAAAAACCACCTTTCTATTGTTTATATTTCTAGAATTCATCCGATTAAGAAAAACCTATCCTATCTCTTAAACGTCCTAAGAAGAGTAACTTCTAGTATTTCCCTAACAATAGCTGGACCAATTGAGCACAGGCTATATTGGTCAGATTGTCAAAAAATAATAAAAGAATTACCCCGAAATATAAACACAGATTATATAGGAGAAATTGAGCATGAAAAGGTCTCCGAACTCCTCAAAATTCACCACCTATTCGTCCTCCCTACCACAGGCGAAAACTACGGCTACGCCATCATCGAAGCCCTTGCTTCTTCCCGCCCCGTTCTCATCAGTGACCAAACCCCCTGGAGAAACTTAACTAAATATAAAGCAGGTTGGGATCTTCCCCTCAGTCACCCCGAATCTTTCATTTCAGCGATCGAACAACTAGCAGCAATGGATCAAGAAGAATTTAACTGTTGGTGTAAAGGAGCTTTAAGATATGCAAAAGTCAAAACAGATATTCCTCAGCTAATCAAAAAATATAAATCTCTATTAGAGGTTTGACCTCGGTTACTTCGTAAAACCATAATGAATATCCTCCCAATAATTGTACAGCCTTCCATTCTGAATCTTCTGCCCTCATATTTTGTTCTTTTCAAAATAACTGGAACGTTACCTGTGTATATATTTTCTATGAGTCACCCTCGGTCTTCTGGGTTCAATGGGAAACTCTTCAAAGGTTGATACTTTATCTTTCTTGATTTGCATTGGCAGTTCTTTCCCATTCACCTCATTTCTCTTCCAAAACCCAAAAACCTTCCTAACCAATTTCCCCAACACTCGCCACCAACTCGTTGGCACCCCATTCGCCCGACAAACCGCCACTGCCTCCCTATTCAAAATCCACCGCTGCTTTAAAGTAGCATTACTCAATCCACCTGTCCGCATCACCACCATCAATTCATTCATATAACGATAGCTTCGCCTATGCGTATGCAAAAATCGAATCAACAAATCCAAGTCTGCTGCGATGGTATACTTCGTATTAAAATTCCCATATCGTTTGTAGAATTCCAACTTTGTAAAGAAAGAAGGATGAGCTGGCATATCTGTATCCCGAAACTTGTCCAAAGTAAAATTCTTAGAAGAATAATAGCGCTTTCGCTTCCTCACATCTTTGGCATCCACAAAAAGAACATCTCCAAAAACGGAGTCAACGCCTTCTTTATCCATCACTTCAACAATCTTAGAAACTATATGCTTGCTAGCAAAAAAATCATCAGAATGTAAAAAACCAACAATATCGCCAGTTGCCATTGCCAATCCTTTGTTTAAGGCATCAAATACACCGTCATCAGGGGAGGAGTGGACTACTAACCCGAACCTTTTATAAGCCGATATTACCTCCATCGTATCGTCATCAGAAGCGCCATCCACTATAATGTGTTCAATGTTTGGGTAATCTTGCTGTAACACAGACTCCAAGGTATCTTTCAAGGTACCTGCACGATTGTATGTGGCTGTAATGATGGAAACTTTCATGTTACTTAATAGCATTTTTGTTGCTATCCCTGAAGTAAAAAAGGAGAACAAAGATACAGAAATTATAGTCGGTTTTAAAACATTTTAGCATTAGTAAACTTGGTATTTCCTGAATATGGGGATCATACTTTCTTTAGTATTCATTTAGAAAATCTACATTTATCCGGCTTTCTTGGCTATTCTTTGTTTTTGAGTATCAAATTGTCAATGTATATT
>CAZDTI010000064.1:0-26991 GCA_964508085.1 uncultured Saprospiraceae bacterium
AGAACAGCATCACCCAGATACTCCAGGCGTTCGTTACTCTGTGCATTAACGTGCTTGTCATTTACTGTAGATTTGTGGTGGAAGGCCAGTCGAAAGATGGCCATGTTGGCAGGTACGAAACCCAAAAGGGTTCGCAATCGCCTGGCAAACCCTTTCTCTGGAGAGAGATAAAGGTTGTACAGTCTGAATAAAAACTTCAAAGTAAGAAATTTGTACATCCGGAATTTAGACTTGCAAGCGTATTGTTGTGCTTGTCAGCCTGAATCTCGGAAATTATATAATCGCCAGTTGCCGTTGGTCATTTTATAAAAATATATAGAAAAGCAATAACTGATTTTGACCAGCTATCTGATGAAGCGACTTCGTGCAGTTATGTTTAGAAAACGAAATGAGCAGCGGCAACTGAACTATTCTAATACATAAATATTTAGTATAAACTAAATAAGGTACAAATAACTGCATGAAGCTTTTCGGCAAAAGACAATTTCAAAAATATCGAAGTTGTTTCTCGCTCTTGTTATGCTTCAAATTTTTTAATTACGACTGAAGAATTGTGGCCTCCAAAACCAAAAGTGTTACTAAGGACTGCTTTCACTTCGCGTTCTTGAGCAGTGTTGAAGGTCAAATTCAGTTTGGAATCTATGTCCGGATCATCCGTAAAGTGGTTGATCGTTGGTGGTACAAAATTATGGTTGATCGCCAAGATTCCTGCAATAGCTTCTATGGCTCCGGCAGCTCCAAGCAAGTGTCCAGTCATGGACTTAGTAGAGCTGATATTTAGTTTATAAGCGCTTTCGCCAAAAACTTTTAGGATCGCCTTTGTCTCCGCAATATCTCCTAGTGGAGTGGAGGTACCATGCACGTTTACGTAATCTATCTCCTCAAGATTCATTTTTGCGTCTTTAAGTGCAGCTTTCATCACATTAGTGGCACCAAGGCCCTCCGGATGTGGCGCTGTAATGTGGTGCGCATCCGCCGTCATCCCCGATCCCGCTAATTCTGCATATATTTTTGCACCTCGTGCACGGGCATGTTCATACTCTTCTAAAACCAAAGCACCAGCTCCTTCTCCTAGCACGAAACCATCTCGGTCTTTATCAAACGGACGAGAAGCCGTCATCATATCATCGTTTCGGGTAGACAAAGCTTTCATGGCATTGAATCCGCCCATCCCTGCTTTAGTTACAGCAGCTTCGGATCCTCCTGTAATCATTACGGTAGCCTTTCCCATTTTGATGTAATCAACACAGTTAGAGATAGCGTGAGAAGAAGAAGCACAGGCGGAAACTGTAGCGTAATTAATACCACGGAAGCCATATTTAATAGAAATGTGACCAGCGGCAATATCAGCGATCAATTTAGGAATCAGAAATGGATTATAGCGTGGAATACCGTTGCCCAAAGTAAATTCTTCGATTTCTTTTTCCAAAGAGCGGAAACCACCAATCCCTGAGCCCCAGATAACACCTGCTGTATCGAGATCTAGTTTTTCAAGATCTAAACCAGAATCAGAGAAAGCCTCTTCAGCTGCTACCATCGCATATTGAGAAAAAGCATCTATTCGACGGGCCTCTTTTCGATCCATTCTATCATTGACCACAAAGTCTTTGAGCTCACAGGCAAATTTTGTCTTGAAATTAGTTGCGTCAAATCGGGTAATTAGCCCAGCGCCACTTCGTCCTTCCTGTAGCCCCTGTAGATATTCCTTTGTATTTGTTCCAATGGGGGTAAGTGAACCGATTCCGGTAACGACGACTCTTTTCATGTGTAGGTGTGTTTTGATAATGGTGTTCCTTCTATACGAGTAATTATTAGCTGCAAATATAACAAAGCTTCTTAGATATATTGGTCTTTCGAAGATGTATCATAGGAAATGATAAAAGGTATTTTCAACCTCAAATTTAACTTCAATTCTGTTAATTACACACAAACTTCGCGAATTGAAGACATTGAGCTTGATGTTGCGCGCGAAGTTTAGCTTGATAATGGCCTATTGGAGTAGTCGTTTAAGGAGTAGTTAAACAAAAAATCCACAAACCAGAGCTATTAACTCCGCTTTGTGGATTGGTAAATGACTCAACTGTATGAAACAGTTGTTAGTGTTATTTAATTACCCTTGTACCTGAGATGCAAGGTATTCAAGTGCGTTACCAACAGTCTGAATATTTTCAGCTTGTTCGTCTGGAATAGAAATATCGAATTCTTTTTCGAATTCCATGATTAATTCCACTGTGTCCAGTGAATCTGCACCTAAATCATTGGTGAAAGATGCTTCGGGAGTTACCTCTGAGGCCTCTACTCCTAACTTGTCAATGATGATTTTAGTTACTCTTTCCGAGATGTTTGACATAATAATTTCTCTTTAATACTTATTAAGTTTCTGATAATCAATCCCTTAAGTCCGTATGGTTTACAAATACAAGCACAAAAATAATTCATATCTGGCGGGATAACCAAGATTTTAGCCATTTTTTAATTTTCAAGTGAAAATACCTGAGCGTTGCTGTGCCTGATTGTATGACTTTTTGGGAGGAGGGAAGTCACGATTTTAAGGAAATTTTAAGTTTGTGGCAGGTTGCTGAGTTGCTCCTGATCCTTCGAATCGTTAGTACCCTGTTCATTCAGAATGACAGTGGTTCCATTCGATCAAAAGGATTTGTCCTACGGCTGTAATCCCACGACATGGCTAATGAACTCCGCATCATCATCCACAATCAAATCATCCTGCCGTCTAAAACAAAAAGCAGAAGGACCATCCGTCCAAAACACAGAAGGTTGATAGCGATAGCCTTCGTAATCAAAATTCAAACGCGTTAATTCTTGATAGACACAAGGTGCCGTTCCATAATCGCCCTCTGTTTCATAGACCGGCTTTTCACTGCCATCATACATAGTGATGTTTTCCCCCATTCTACCGATGAAAGGTTTTTTTACAAATTTATTATTGGGAAAGGCATCGGGAGAAAAAGCGGCTTTCAATAAATACGTGTTGTCTGGAGCTAAATCATAAATAACTTTAAGCAAACCTTTGTTTTGCATGAGCATTGTTACTGCAGGATTAAGGACAATGGCTTTTTCTTGCTGAATCAGGTTGTCCAAAATGTCAAACAGCTCTGGTTCTTCAAAGAGGATGAAGTCCCAAGGCACCATTTTGTACCAAAAATCATAACGTCGATAATCCTCTTCTCCAAACTCAACATAAATACCATCGTCTTTCGCAAAGATAACTTCGTCTAAATTACGTATTTGAATGTCTTCAAATCCTGCTAGTTCAGCGGCTTTTGCAATGACATCTATATTTAGTTCATCTTCTTCATAACCCATTGTCGACAACAATAGACTTCCTGTTTTATCTGGGTAACTATCGAGAATGTGTTCAAAGCGTTTAACCAAACTAGGCAAAAGCTCATTAAAAGGATCACCAGGTACATTGTCTTTTTCATCATTCCAGTAGGTTTCCTGAATCATGGAAGTCTCCGGCATAAGTGAACAGGTGTCCGCATTGAATTCCAATAACTTAGGAAAAGGAAGTTCTTCCAGCCCACCTGCAAAGTCGAAACGCCCCACAAGATGCAGATGCAATTCTCTTTCGATAGAATATTTGAGAAGCGGGAGTGCTCGGGCAGGAATTCTAAGATCGGCCCACAAGTTGTCGTCAGCTACCTTTTTGACCGCTTCGATAAATAAAGCGTAGACCGAGGCGGTCGCATCCTGAAGCGCATCTGCTTCTCCGGGTAGTACCCGAAGAAAAGCAGCGCTTAAATAATCTATATTTTCTCCGTTGGCAAACCAGTGTAAGCCCATTGTTTTGAGCGCACCGAAATGCACGGGATCCGTTTCGTATATTCTATTATCCACCGTATGATCTTGATGATTTTCCAGAACCGTAGCCAGACTTTCCTCCTGGTTTTGCACGTTTGGTTCGTGTAGCAGTGCTGCGCATTTTATTCCCTGTGTTTTTATTGACACGGTCATAAGTCTTCTGATCCATGTACGCAGAGGATCGAACAGGGGAAGACATAGAACGGCCCATCATATACCCGAAGAAACCATAAGAGGCCGCTCGCATCATTGAGCGATTTCGGGGGGAAGTTCCTTCATTGGCAGCCATTAACCGTACCTCTTCTAAGGTAAAAGTGTCAATGGTCGCATCAAGATACTTAGCCACAATATAGCTGTCTTCTGTAGAGGCTAATGTAAGCTCGTCTTCTATTTTAAAGGCTTCTGGCTCTACCTCCTGCAGAATGGTGGCGATTCCTTGCGACGGGATTTCTACTTCTTCATATTCTACTTCTGTAGGTGTGGGCTCTTTAATAAAGATGCTGTAAATGAACCATACTGCAAGAAGTGCATAGACGCCGTATTTGATTTTTTGTCCAGTAGACATTTCTTCTGTATCCATATTTTATATTTTTAAGGTGAAAAATTAGAGTAAATAGCGTTCCTTTTTTAAAGTCCAAATATATCATTCTTTATGTAATACTTTAGCAGGTTGGACAGTAAATATTTTGTTAGGAGCTAAACATGCTTTTAGAAAATGTATCTTTGCCTTTTTTAGAGAAACTTGGAAGCTCAACCTTAGGGGCTTGTAAAGTATTTGCTTTTTTGTTAAAATTTGTAGGAGGAGCTATGACCAAACCTAGTCAACGTCAAGAGACGATTCTTTTTTTTATTGCAGTATTTATTGCAGGACTTTGTTCGCTGATTTATGAATTATTGATAAGTACAACTTCGTCTTATTTCCTCGGAGATAGTGTTAAGCAATTTTCTTTGACCATTGGTGTATATATGGCGGCAATGGGGGTAGGCTCTTATTTGACGAAATTTATAAAAAAGGATTTACTCGAGTGGTTTATCAAAATAGAAGTATTACTAGGTTTTGTTGGTGGTGCTTCGGTTCCTATTTTGTATTATGTTTTTGACCGAGTGACTGGGGGCGAATATCAATTCATTATGTTGAGTTTGACCGCGATCATTGGAGCGTTGACTGGCTTTGAGATACCATTGTTGGTACGAATTTTAAAAACTTATTTTCCTTTGCAATCAAATTTGGCTTACGTACTTAGCCTGGATTACATCGGAGCACTGTTCGCCACTTTATTGTTTCCCTTTCTATTACTGCCTTTTGTAGGCACATTTCGAACGTCTATCCTTTTTGGTATCCTGAATATTCTATTGGGTTTTGCGACTTATCGTTTTTTTACGGGTAAACTTTCGCTAAAGAAAAAGAATTGGTTGGAATGGATGGGGCTTGTATGTGTATTGTTTTTTGTAGTGCTTTTTTCTATGTCCACCCGGTTGCTTTCGGACTGGGAAGATAGTTTTTATAACCATAGAATTGTTTTCGCAAAGCAAACACCTTATCAGAAATTAGTACTTACGCAAAATCGCGATGACTTAAAATTATACATTAATAGAATTATTCAGTTTTCTTCTAATGACGAATATCGCTACCATGAATCACTAGCTGTAATACCATTGTTGAGTGCTGACTATAAGAAGAATGTTTTGATTCTTGGAGGAGGGGAGGGTTTGTTGGCAAGAGAGGTTTTGAAATTTCCAAGCGTAGAATCCATTACAATTGTGGATCTTGATCCAGAGGTTTTTAGATTGGCAAAGAAAAACGTTCACCTGAAAGAATTGAACGAAGGAAGCCTGTCTCACCCCAAAGTGACATTGGTCGCTCAGGATGCCATGGCCTTCCTAAAAGAAAGCCATGAGAAATACGACGTCATTTTAGCGGATTTGCCAGATCCCTCAAACGAATCTGTGGCGCGTATGTATTCCACAATGTTCTACCGATTGGTTCAATCACGGCTCAGTGGCTACGGCGTTTTTGCCACACAGGCTACTTCCGTTTTTCATACCAACAAAGCCTACTGGAGTATTTATGAAACTTTAAAAGAAAGTGGTTTTCAGGACATTCATTCTTATCATACTTACGTTCCTTCATTTGGGGATTGGGGGTTTCACATCGCTGCGAATCAAGTAATAAATCCAAAAGAATACAAAGAAGTGGTTCCTTGTAAATATTTGGATGAAGTTATTGTCCCACAGCTATTTATTTTTGAAAAAGATATTGCAAAACCGGAAGGGATAGAATCAAATCGACTGGATCAGCCGGCCTTGTTGCATTACTTTTTGGAAGATTGGGAAAAGTTGAGAAGAGAGAAAAAGCAGTAGTCAACTGTTAACTTTTGACCGTTAACTATTAACTGCCCACTAATGCTGCATTTTAGCTTTCGGAACTTCATGAGCAGGAAGAGAGAAAGGCAAGAGTTCTGAAGGCGATTTTTAACTCACTAGGTTTACGAAATTCCTCAAAGCCATCTTATGAGTTTTATCAAGTACTTGCGTTTTAGAGAACCAATAACTAATAACGAACAACAACTTACTACGTGAAATATTTAGGAAAACACATCATACTAGAACTCAACGATTGCGCTACAGATCCGCTCAAAGATCCAGTGGCCATTCAATCCATTTTAGAAACTGCCGCACTCGCGATGGGAGCGACCATTGTGACGAGCAACTTCCACCATTTCTCTCCCTTAGGCGTATCTGGTGTTGTCATTATTATGGAAAGCCATTTGACGATTCACACATGGCCAGAACATAACTATGCGGCGGTAGATATATTTACTTGCGGTATTTTGGATTTTGAAAAGGGAATTTCGCTACTTAAGGAGAAACTGGAAGCCAAAGAGGTCCAAATAAAGGACTTTGAGAGAGGTCGAATTGATTAGTTTTTCCTTTTATGATCAATATATTTCCCCTTTCAAAACAGCCTTTTTATTCTTATTATTAAAAAGGCTGTTTTTGATATAAATACTTATTAGCTTTGTTGCTCATCTGCTTTACTAAGTGTAACTTTACCACTAAGCAAAAGTACTTATGCTTAAAAACCTCAGATCGAGGTATTTTATTAACTATCTAATAAGTAACAAGGGATTAATTCGTAATTAATTTTTTGTGCTGTACAAAAACAAAATTCATGAAAGAGCCTAATTTTCAAAATACAAAGATTGTTGCTACTGTCGGACCGGCCTGTAGTGCTTATGATAAATTAGTAGAACTTGTAGAAGCAGGAGTCGATGTGTTCCGATTAAATTTTTCTCATGGTAATCATGAAGACCACTTAGCGGTAATCAACCATATTGGTTACATTAATGAAAAATACAATACGCACGTAAGTATTTTGGCTGATTTGCAGGGACCTAAATTACGTATCGGAGAAATGGAGGGTGATGGCTTGGATATTAAAGAAGGGGATGTTTTAACTTTTGTTAATGAGGAATGTGTAGGGAATAAAGATAAAATTTATATGAGCTATCCCCTTTTTGCACAAGATGTAAATGTTGGCGAAAAGGTATTGGTTGATGACGGAAAAATAGTGTTAGAAGTTGCGGATACCAATGGGAAAGATACGGTGAAACTGAAAGTACTATTTGGTGAAAAACTCTCTTCCAAAAAAGGAGTGAATCTACCAGATACAAATATTTCCATGCCTTCAATAACAGACAAAGACTTAGTGGATATAGGATTTATATTGGAACAACCTTCCATTAACTGGGTGGCACTTTCTTTTGTTCGTTCCCCTAAAGAAATAAAAGAGTTGAGAAAAATGTTGGTGGCTAAAAATCATCAAGCAAAGATTATTGCTAAAATAGAAAAGCCAGAAGCTATTGAGAAATTAGACAAAATAATCAAAGCTTCTAATGGTGTTATGGTTGCACGTGGTGATCTCGGAGTCGAAATGCCAATGGAGCAATTGCCTCATCTCCAAAAGGAAATTATCAGAAAATGTATCCAACGTGCGCGTCCTGTTATTGTGGCAACACAAATGATGGATTCGATGATTAATAACCCGAGCCCAACTCGTGCAGAAATTACAGATGTAGCCAACGCTGTTTTAGATGGTACCGATGCGGTGATGCTCAGTGCGGAAACTTCTGTCGGTCGCCATCCGGCTAAAGTGGTACGAGCAATGAATAAAATTATTGAGCAGGCCGAGTCCCGTTTTTCCATGCAAGGAAAAAGACCAAAACCTTCAGCAAAATCTAGGACCTTTCTTTCTGATGCAGTTTGTTTTAACGCAGCCAGAACAGCAGTGGAAGTTGCAGCTAAAGGAATTATTGGAATGACGACTTCGGGGTACACGGCGTTTAAAGTATCCAGTTACCGACCAAACTGTCCCATCTATATTTTCTCTGATCGTCAACAGATGCTTTCGACTTTGAATTTGGTTTGGGGCGTCCGTTGTTTTTACTACGATAAATTTACAACCACTGATGAAACAATCGAAGACGTTACAGAGATTTTGACAAAGGAAATGAAACTGGAGAAAGGGGATGTGCTGGTAAACACAGGATCTATGCCGCTCCACCGCCGCCACCGGACAAATATGCTCAAGGTGACGGTGATTGATTAGTGGTTCTCAACCTCAAAAGCAACTTCAACCTCAACTTCAATTCCCTTATTACGCGAGTAAAACAAGGATTGAAGTTGAGGTTTATTTTATTAATATGGGCTTAGATTTCTCAACGCCCTTGCGCTCGGTCGGAATGACAGAAGTACGACTTCCTTTGTTTGCTTAGGGTGAAAGGGGGAACATTTGTCTGTCACTCTGAGTGAATGACTAAAGGAACAAATCGATAGGGAAAACGCATCCTTCCCACCTTTTCTACGTAAAAAATCACAATTTCCTCCGCCTAAGCGAATTCCCTCGTTCAAAAAAACGATATTTGTGGACTTGGTCAGAGTACCCCATGCCCTATGGCGGGCGGATGGTCAATTACAAACACCTTAAACAACGAAATTCAACTAAAAAAAAATGAAGATTATTATCCCTATGGCCGGTAGAGGCTCCCGATTACGTCCACACACTCTAACTGTTCCTAAGCCCTTAGTCCCTGTTGCAGGAAAGCCAATCGTTCAGCGTTTGGTAGAAGATTTAACCGCTTCCTATAAAGGAGAAGTAGAAGAAATTGCTTTTATTACTGGAGATTTTGGAGAAGCCGTCAATGAGCAGCTATTAGACATAGCTAAAGGGTTAGGAGCTAAAGGGTCTGTTTACAGACAAATGGAGCCACTAGGTACGGCTCACGCGATTCTATGTGCTGCGGAAAGTCTTTCTGGAAATTGTATCGTAGCTTTTGCAGATACTTTGTTTAAAGCCAGCTTCGATTTTGATGCAAATGTAGATGGGATGATCTGGGTACAAAAAGTGGAAGATCCTTCTGCTTTCGGCGTTGTAAAAGTGGATGAAAACAATGTGATCACTGATTTTGTTGAAAAGTCACCAACTTTCGTATCTGATTTGGCCATAGTTGGTATTTACTACTTTAATGATGGAGAAAACCTTAAGAACGAATTGCAGTACCTTTTGGACAATGACATCAAAGATAGAGGAGAGTACCAGTTGACCAATGCTTTGGAAAACATGAAGCAAAAAGGACTAAAATTCCAGCCAGGTAAAATTGATGAATGGTTGGATTGCGGAAATAAGGAAGCGGTGGTTTACACTAATGGACGAATGTTAGACTTGAAAAAAGACCAAAAATTAGTGTCTGATAGTGTAGAATTGGATAATGCGATTGTCATTCCACCTTGTTTTATTGGTGAAAATGTAAAAATAACTAACTCGGTCATAGGACCATACGTCTCTATAGGAGACAATTCTACAGTGGAACAGTCCGTTATTGCTAATAGTGTTATTCAGCATAATACAAAAATTACCAATGCGAACTTGGAAGATTCCATGATTGGGTCTGAGGCAGATTATGTAGGAAAAGCTTCGAACATCAGTATTGGAGACTATTCGAAGTATATCGTTTAGTGTAATACTTAATTACTTGCATCAATTAAATATGAATAATAAGTTAGCTTTTTTTGCTTTGGTTGCGGTCGTTTGGATTTCTGGCTTTAGTCAGGGATTCTTAGTGGCGCAATCCAGCCGGGTAACGGAGGAAGAAGTCAATATTGAAAAAGTATTCATTGAGGCTAGTCGGGAAAAGATACTGGGGAATTATGGTAACGCCGCAATGTTATATCGGGAAGTATTGAAGCGAGACAATACCAATGCTGCTGCCGCCTATGAATTGGCGAGAATGTATGATGTGTTAGATAAAGATGATAAAGCACTGAGTTCTATCAAAATGGCGATCAAGATAGACAAGGAAAATCCGTGGTATCGAATGTTCCTTGCCGATGTTTATGATAAGGCAGATCAGCCATTAAAAGCGGCCAAAGCTTATGAAGAACTTTCGGGCATGGAACCAAACAATAGTTTCTATCTGTCTAAGTGGGCTTACTATTTGGTGAGGTCAAACAAACCAGAAGAAGCATTGGCAGTATATAATAAAGCCGAGGCTATTACTGGAATCAACGAGGAGCTGGCGCGAAAAAAGCATACCGTTTACCTGGCTTTAAATGATCAAGAAAACGCAGCAGGCGTTTACAAACAATTGATAGCTGTTTTTCCTTACGAGGTAAAATACCATCGTTATCTTGCCGATTATTACAAGCACGCCGGAGAGAAAACCTTGGCCGTTGAAGTATATCAAAAGATATTGGAACTAGATCCAAACGACTCTGAAGCACAATTGGCTTTAGCTGGTTCTGACAAAGGAAGCATGGATGACATCGCTTATTTGCAAACCTTGAAAGCCATTTTTAACAACCCAGAAGTGAAGATTGATTCCAAAACTAAAGAGTTATCACCGTTTATTAATAAGGTCGTAGAAACAGAAGACAAAACACTCGGAAGAGCAGTGTTGAAATTGTCTGAAACCTTAGAGGCTATTCATCCTGATGAGGCTGGAGGTTATTCTGCTTCGGGAGATGTGTTGTTTCATATTGATGAAAAGGTCGCTGCTTTAGAGAAGTACAACAAGTCAATTACATTGGATGGGACAGTTTATCCGGTTTGGGAACAAGTGATGTTCATTTACACGGAACAAGAAGATTATACCTCTTTAGCTTCTGTATCTCAAAAAGCGTTTGACTTTTTCCCAAACCAAGCCCGTGTTTATTATTACAACGGGATAGCAGAGTATCAATTGAAGAAAAATAAGCGAGCGATCAACTCCTGGAAACAAGCCTTGATGATGTCCCGAAAGGATGAGGCATTACAACAAGATTTGCACTATCGATTAGGAGTGACTTACCAAGAAGAAAAGGAATTTGAGAAATCTGACAAGTCCTTCGATAAAGCATTGGCTATGAACCCGGACAATGTTAAATTGCTGAACAATTATAGCTATCACCTTGCAGAACGAGGTACAAAATTAGAGCAAGCCAAAGACCTCGCAAAACGTTGTAATGACCTTCGACCAGATAATGCCAATTATCAGGAAACTTATGGTTGGGTGCTCTACAAATCGAAAGATTATAAAGGGGCTAAGAAATGGATTGGAAAGGCTTTAGAAAATGGAGGAGCGAACTTCCCGAATACTTTGGAACATTATGGAGATGTATTGTTTCAATTAGGCGAAACGGATGAGGCGGTAAACTATTGGCGCAAAGCACAGGAGAAAGGATCGAGATCTAAAGACTTGGATAAGAAGATTAGTAGCCGGGGAATTCAGTAAAAGGGAGATGAGGTGATTAGGTAGATGGGGTGGATGAGGTTTTCCCCTAACGATTCAATAAAATTTCGCTTGCAGCTCTGCTGTAGAAGCGAACTTTATTGAACATAAAACAATAATTCTACAATAACTCACCAATACTTTGAAAAACACAACACTTCAAAATTTCCTCTATCTAATAATTATTTCATTATCGCTTTCTGTTCTTTCCTGTAAAGGAACAAAAGGAGGCGCTACGACGTCATTGAAAAAACGCTCCTCCGCTTATTTATTGAAAAAAATAAACCAGAATCGAGTCGAAGCAGATTGGTTAGATGCAAAAGCAAAGCTAGATTTTGATAGCGATGATTTCAGCATTGGAGCGACTGCTTACATCAGAATGAAAAAAGACTCTGCCATTTGGATCGTTGGTAAAAAATTTGGGATCGAAGGGATTCGAGCGCTGATTACTAAAGATTCTGTTTACTACTTAAATCGTCTGGAAAGTGAATATATGATTCAGGATATTTCCTTTTTGCAAAAGCAATTCAACTTACCTATAAACTTCTACGACCTTCAAGATATCCTTTTGGGAAATGCTGTCCTACTGCCGGAAGCGGATATATTAGAATCTTCAAAAGACAGTACGCATTATTTACTCAAGGAAAGAGACGAAAAAAGCGAAGTCAAATCCTATGTCTTGAATGGACAAAATTTCTATCCAGAAGAAATGTTTTTTAAGCAAGGAACGAATCGTCGAACCGCACGATTGGAATTTGGCGACCATCGAACAATGGAAGGGACAAATAAATTTTCGTATTTTCGGGCTTTACAATTTATTAGTCCAGAAACAGGTGCGATTTCCATGGACTTGAAGTTTTCTAAAGTAGACTTAAATACGCCAAAAAGTTTGACCTTTGACATCCCATCTCATTATAAAAGAATTTATCAGTAAAAAAACGGTATTTCTGATTCTTCTCTGTTTCATAGGCGTTTCCACTTCGGCTACTGGTCAAAGCAGGAATAATCTAGAGAAAAAACGGAAGCAACTTTTAGCCGACATTGATAAGGCCGATCGTTTATTACGAGCAACAACCCGTAATAAAGAAGCGAATCTTAGTCGTTTAATGACCCTTCAGAACCAAATCAAAAAAAGAGAAGAGTTGGTGAATACGTTACGGGCAGAATTGGCTTTCGCGGATAGCAGTATCACTCGAACCAACAGAGTAGTGAATGCCTTGCAGTTTGATTTAGAAAACCTGGAAAAGGAATACGGCGAAATAGCGCGTCAAGCTTATCGTCAAAAGATGACAGGAAATAAGTTGTTTTTTGTCTTCTCCGCAGAAGGTATTAACCAAGCGTTTAAACGTTGGCAGTACCTTAGACAATATGAAGACTTTAGAGAAAAGCAAGCGGACCTTATGTTATCGACTAAGGAAACGTTGCGACTGAAAATTGATCAACTCGAAAAGCAAAGAGCAGAAAAAAGAAAATTGATCACGGTAACAGAGCAGCAACGAAATTTACTACAAAAAGAGAAAAGTGATAAAAATGAAATCGTACTGGCACTTCAAAAAGATGAAACGAAACTGAGAAGTGAACTGACCAAGAAACGCCAAAGTCATGAAGAGTTAAATAGGGCAATCGAATCCGTCATTCAAAAAGAGGTGCTGGCAAGTCGAAAAAAAGAACGAACCAAGGAGTCACTTAACAACACAAATACAAAGGAGCGGACCAATGTACGACCAGGTGTTGTCAAAAATGAAAAGGAAGCCAAAATGGCTCCTGAGGTTCAGAGTAGAAATTTTAGAAACAATAAAGGCCGCCTAGCTTGGCCAGTAAATAACGGAGTAATTACCGGTCGCTATGGTAAACAACCACATCCGACGTTAAAGCGCATTGAAATTACAAACAATGGCGTCGATATTCAAACCAGAGGAGGTGAAAATGTATATGCTGTTTTTGAAGGAGAGGTCGCTGGGGTACAATACATTCCTGGTAATCACTACATGGTAATTATTAAACACGGTTCTTATTACACGGTTTATTCTAATTTAGAAACGGTGGTGATCACAAAAGGGGAGTGGATTGGAACTAAAGCGGTGATCGGGCAGTTGCATATAAATGAAAAGACAAGTACTTCAGAAGTGCATTTTGAAGTTTGGAAAAATAAAACAAGAATGAATCCGGTGAGATGGATAAGGTGAGTTGGGGTGAACCGCTAAGGACGCGAAGGAGCGCAAAGGTTTCGCAAAGAATATGATACCTACCTTCATACTAAGCGGATTGCTCACGCAGAGCGTGCAAGGGCTGTTGAGCGAAGGTGTGGAAAATTACGTTAGCTTTGCGGCCTCTGCGTGAGGGAAAAACACTAGAACACTGCGCCGGCTTAGGACCAAAACTAGCAAAAAGGCAAAATACTACTCATTACTACAGTGTTTACCAAATGAAAACGTAAGGGCGGCCGTCTACCGTAAAACCGTAATCCGTCTACCGAATTTAATAATAGAATCGAAAATCAACATATGGCAAAAGAATGGAACCTTGGCGAAAAAGCCAAAAAAGGATTAAATACGAAAGTCGAAGAAGTTATTCTAGTTGGCCTGATTTACCAGAATCAAACGATGGAACAGACGACAGAATACTTGGATGAACTGGAGTTTTTGGCGATGACTGCTGGTGCAAAAAGTAAAAAACGTTTTGTCCAAAAGCTACAACATCCAGACAAACGAACCTTTGTGGGCTCTGGTAAGATGCAAGAAATAGCAGACTACGTAGAAGCCAATGAAAATATCGTAGGAGTTATTTTCGATGATGACCTTACCGGAAAACAGGTGAGCATCATAGAAGAATTACTTACTGTGAAAATCATAGATCGCTCTACTTTGATCTTGGATATTTTCGCAGCAAGAGCACAAACAGCACAGGCCCGAACCCAGGTAGAACTAGCCCAGATGCAATACATGCTTCCACGGCTCCGTGGTTTGTGGACTCACCTTTCCAGGCAAAAAGGGGGAATCGGAATGCGTGGTCCTGGGGAAACAGAGATTGAAACGGATAGACGTATTGTAAGAGATAAGATCGCTTTTCTCAAAAAGAAATTGGCGAAAATCGATCAGCAAAATTTCACACAGCGAAAAAACAGAGGTCAACTGATCCGAGTGTCGCTAGTAGGGTATACCAACGTAGGAAAGTCGACGTTAATGAACCGACTTAGTAAATCAGAAGTTTTCGCCGAAAACAAACTCTTTGCAACTTTAGACACTACTGTCCGAAAAGTAGTATTTGGAACCATGCCTTTCTTATTGTCAGATACTGTTGGATTTATTAGAAAACTCCCCCATCATTTGGTAGAAAGCTTCAAGTCAACTTTGGATGAAGTTCGAGAAAGTGATTTGTTATTACATGTGGTAGATATGGCGCATCCACAGTTTGAAGACCACATTGCAACAGTTAGTAAGACCCTCAATGATTTGGGTGCTTCGGAAAAGCCGACGATAATGGTGTTCAATAAAATTGATTTGTATCGCAAAAGAAATTTTGACGATTACCTCGAAGAGAATGTCAAGAAAGATATTGAAAAAGAACTGCAGGAGAATTTGAAAAATGAACACGAGCATGATAATATCTTCATCTCGGCGATTACGAAGGAGAATCTTGGGGAGTTTCGGGAGCTGTTGAAGGAGAAGGTTTTGGCTTTGTATGAGGAGCGGTATCCTTATCAGGCTCGGCAGTGGTAATCCTTCGACTCGCTTCGCTCGCTCAGGATGACAATGATTCGCTTCCGTTTCGCCACTCAGGATGATCGCAATCCACATTGTTAACTCGAAATGACAGGATGATTCTTGTCATTTCGAGCGAGCGCAGCGAGTTGAGGAATCACTTCCAACTCCAGCCATCCTTTCCCCTAACAAGAGTCTTCACAGTAGTCCTCGAAGACCCCTTCCTTTTCGTCGTAACCTCAATAGTATCCTCATCCAACCAATAAGGAATATGTGGTTCCTCCCTAATCCCTTTCTCCCAAAGGATTTCTAAACCATTTCCATTATTGCCCAGTACTTGCAAACCACCATTAGTTCCAGGGCCTTCACGATCACCAACAAAACTAGTGACCCACTGTTTGTTGTCTGGCGATGGTTTTGGATAGCCCCAAACCTCCGTTATTTTTCCAGATTTATCATTGACTAAAAGAAAGTTAGTTCCATCTTCATAAGTAGCTTCTATTATAAAACTGCTCATTTTTGGATAGTAGTAAAAGAAGCGATAGTTGACTGGTCGGTGCGCACTAGTGTCATTTTCTAACAATATTTTTTCCCCGGTCAATAAACGAAGACTTAAACCTTTAAGGGTGTTTTCTACAATACCTTTGGTTCTTCTGTATTGCTTAGCTTGTTCTTTTTCGAAACACTCTTGAAATTTCATTTGGCGGTACTCTTTCATGTATTCATAGCAACGATCATAGAGCATTGGTTTACGAGGTGCTTTTGGTGCATAGAATTTGACACCACCGCCATAGACCCAACCTATTTTATTTTTACTGGTACGGATTTTTAGCCATGGTTCATCAAAGGTTTTGCCGCGTAGATTGATCTTCTGGGTGAAGTCCGTTTGTTCCTTTAGGAAAACCATAGAATCTCCTTCTTGAAGTTCGATGACGATCTTACTTTTGGTGTCTGGCTCTTCCCGGACACGGAGTTTGTTAACCCAAGCAAAAATCTTTACTTCTGCTTTTTTGGCTTCTTCTTTTTCCTTTGCAATGCGAATACTATCGATTTGACTTTGCGTCATTTTTGGACTTTCGCCGGAGTTTGTATCTTTACAAGAAAAACAACAGCAAATAGCCGCTAATATAAGGAGGATGTATTTTGCAGACATAGGGCTTGATATTTGATATTAAAGTTTTGCAAATATAAGATAAAGAAAATAGTATCTGTTGAACTTCAGTAAGTTTTGGCAGAAAAGTAGCGGAAAATGGAACAAACCCAGAAATTCTCTGATCAAAACAAAGAGGAAAAAACATATCTAATGGTATTAAAAAAGTTATTCATTTTAATCGGCATTCTGAGCCTGACGTTCGTAGCAGTTCAGGGGCAATCTGATCCACAGCAAGCGTACATTAAAAAATATAAGGAACTGGCCATAAAAGAAATGGATCGGACAGGAGTGCCGGCCAGTATCAAATTGGCGCAAGGTATTCTGGAATCTAACTCCGGAAGAAGTACGCTAGCAAAGAAAGCTAAGAATCATTTTGGGATGAAATGTGGTTCCGTTTGGACAGGTAAAACCTATTACCTGGAAGACGACGATTATGATGCGAATGGTCGTTTAGTTAAATCTTGTTTTAGAGTATACAAAAATGTAAAAGATGGTTATATCGCTCATTCCGAATTTCTAAGAGACCCTAGAAAGAAATACCGTTATGGATTTTTATTTCAATTGGACCCTACAGATTATAAAGCTTGGGCAAAAGGCTTGAAAAAAGCAGGTTACGCTACTAGTCCTACTTATGCCGAGAAGCTCATCAAACTAATCGAAAGACATCAACTGAATCAATACGACAGAATGACTCCTGGAGGCAAGACACCAGATCCAGGCGATCAAATTTTAACTAATAACAGGAGAATAAGAGTAAATGGAATAGATGTCGTTCTAGCAGATGGAGGACAAACCATCCGGGATATTGCTCTCAATGAAGAGCAGTCTGTTAAAAGGTTATTGAAATACAATGAAAAAATAAATGCACAAACGGATGTACCTAAAAAGGACAGTCGCGTTTTCTTAAAAGGAAAGCGAAACGGTTATCGAGGAAAAGATAAGAAATACCATCAGGTGAAAAAGGGAGAACGGATGTTTGATCTGTCTCAGCGATATGGAGTGAAGCTAAGTAAGTTGTTGAAGCGGAATAGAATGGAAGAAGGAGAGCAACCAGCAGTAGGACAAAGGATAAAACTACGCGGATGGTTCAAGTCAAAGAAAAAACCAAGATTACGAGATACATCTAAGGAGGAAGAACTATTATTGGAAGAAGAAAATGATAACGGAGGCTTTATGGATAATTCAGAAACTATAGATTTTGGTGATGACGAAGCAGAAGATTTTGATACCATACAGGAGGAAGTTTTTGAAGATAATGAAGAGGAAGTAAATAACGGAAATACAGGAAACCCTGCACCAGCGGGTCCTAGATTTCATGTTGTAGTAAAAGGAGAAACGTTATATGGAATTGCAAGACGCTACGATACGACGGTAGAAAGAATTAAAGAGCTGAATAAACTGGCGGTGAATATCATCAGTGTTGGTCAGAGATTAAGAATAAAATAAAAAGATAAGAACAAGATGATGAAAAGAATAACGAAATGTTCACTGATAGCCGTTTTTGCAACAGTGTATTTGCAAGCACAAGATTATGGCGGTTTTGTATACGGGGCTAAAGGAGGTTTAAGCATTGGTCTGCAAAAATGGAACAACTTTGAAAAAGATGCCTTGTTTTCCTATCAAGGAGCAATGTACGTAGAGTCATTGCCAGTTGATCAAAAATTTTCTGTATTTGCACAAGCAGGTTATCACGTTCGAGGGTCTGCCGTACGATTTAACCAGTTTGGTTTAAACGGTGGAAGTCAAGGAACTGTGACTAGGAAATTTCAATTCAATAATATCTCTCTATCACTTGGGGCGAAGCAGCGATATGAAATAGCGGATAAAACCTTCGCCTATTATATGTTTGGACTTAGAGGAGAATATACGCTTAACACAAGCTTATGCGATTATAATGATGTAAAAGATAATGGCTATACAACAAGTGAACGTACTTGCCCATTTGATGCCTTTGACGATTTTACCCAACCATGGAATTATGGGATGATACTAGGGGGAGGAGTTGAATTTGAATTCGCAGAGCGTGTTGGTTTCCTCGTAGAGCTGTCCGTAAATCCAGACTTTAGCAAACAATATGAACAACCTGTAGGGGTGCCCAGAATCTTTCAAAATGGATCAGGGAATTCCAATACTAATGTTTATTCCGAACAAGTGGTTCGAAACACCACTGTCGAAATCAGTATTGGTATCCGTCTACTTCGATTGGTAGAATATATAGACTAGCACTCCTCTCCTTCGTATAGAAACCCCTAGCACGGTTATTGCAATTTTGATTCAGGCCCCGAAAGTATTTCTTTCGCGGCCTGTATTGACGTTGCCATATTATGAGACCCATACACTTTTTATTTTCGATGTTGCTGTTGTGCTCTTGGACTTCTAATGTCCTGGCTCAAGAACAATTGGGTTTAAAACTTGACAATTATGCTGGTGTCAATAGTATATTGCTCAATCCATCTCTTCCGATCACTAGCCCTTATAAGTGGGACGTTAACCTTATCTCTCTTACTGGTTTTTTTGACAACAGTTATGCTTATGTAGAAAATGTAAGCTTGCTGGGGATGAGTCGCTTCACAGATATTAGAACACGTCCGAAAATTTTGGAAGATCCTGAGAATATGCCGGAGAATCCATTAGTGCTTGATTACGTTTCCAACGAAAAGAAAAAATGGGCATCTGGCTCTATCTCTGTAATGGGACCTTCTATGATGTTGAACTTGGATTCCGATTGGGGATTTGCGTTTTATACTCAATTTAGAACCGTTGGTCAAATAAGGAAAGTCCCAATTAATTTAGATTACTATCGCTACGATGCGGTACCTAGAGATGAAGAAATTTCGGCAACTCCATTCAAAGGCGCGATGATGGCTTGGGGAGAAATGGGTTTTAATGCTTCTAAAAAAATAGAAACCTGGTATGGTATTATGGCTGTTGGTGGAACCTTGAAAATGCTAGGAGGATTTGAAGCCGCTTTTGGAGCGGTGAATAGTAATTTTAATATTACTAAAAGAGGGACCGATACCCTTCAAATAGCTAATGTAGATTCTGAGTTTGGTTTTACAACCAGCAACGCAGATGTTTACAACAGTAACAACCCGATGTCAGGAATCAATGGTTATGGGGCAGGAATGGACATTGGAGTACAGTTTGTTATGGAGGGACGACCAGAGAAATACCAATGGCGCGCAGGAGCCGCTATTGTTGATATTGGTATTGTCGCTTTTTCTAAAAATGCGCAAAGCTATGAGATTGATAAAAAGGAAACTTTCAATTTGATCTTCTCTGATTATGAAAATTTGACAAACCCAATAGATGTAACCGAAGTGCTTAGTGAAGCAGCGTTAGGAGATTCTACAGCTGCTTTTGATAAAAGCCGTTTTAATATATGGATGCCCGCTGCTCTTAACTTGCATGCAGACTATGCCCTCTCAGATAACTTCTATCTGGGGGCTGCATTGACTCAGCGGATACCACTTGGACGGCATCGAGTAGATCGTAATAATATCGTTGCATTGGCACCTCGTTTAGAGTATCGCTGGTTTGGGTTAGTGATGCCAGTCAATGTTTTGAATTATGAACAAGTTCATCTTGGACTTGCTGCACGTCTTGGACTACTGACCATTGGAACTGATAACCTAGGTTCCTACTTCGAACAAAGCAATTTTACAGGAACGGATTTTTACTTCGCCTTAAAAGTAAATCCGTTCAAACTCAAAGGCGCTGGTTCTCGAAGAGGGAAGGGGCAGGTGAGGTGTTATGACTTTTAGCCTTAGAAAACAACACGGTTCTAACGCTCATCTTATGTGCTTTGGATTCCCACTTCCACTTCCATTTTTCTTTAATAGTTTCTATTCAGATGACCTAGACTGTCATTAACAAAGCATGTCAAATTAAAGCAAATACATTTTATAACGTATTTATACGTTATAAAACTTATAAATAAGTTGTTTAACTGAAGTATTCGTTATATATTTGAGGAACAGACATTTTATAAGACGGTCTGTATTGAAATAATGACGAAAAAAACGCTATCCTATTTACTATTCTTTCTTTCCTTTTTGGGCTTACAAGCTCAAGATTCCATGCTAGTAGATCGCGGTTATACTTTTGATACTGAAGCGGAATATCAAAAAGGGCTCAATGCCATTAGTGCTTTTCAATATGACAAAGCTGCTGATCATTTTTATGAATGTCAGCGAAATGAACCGACTAATTTAGAGTATTTGTCAAAGTTAGCCTGGTGTTATATGCAGGCAGGAAACTATGCGGAGTCAAAAATTTATTTTAAAGAAGTGCTTAAAAAAGATTCGGTTTACGTCATGGCCATTAGTAATTTAGGACACCTCTACGAGAAGGAATTAAACTATGCTGTGGCCCAAAAATACTATCGCGAACTCATTCAGATTGATAGCACCAACAGTTACTATTATCGACTGAATGGTTTTAATAGCATAAAGACCAAGCAGCCTTTGCAAGCTATGGCTTATTTCAATCAGGCCCATAACCTGAATCCAAAAGACTTAGTGGTAATAAATGAATTGGCGAATCTCTACATTCAAATGGAGTCCTTGGAATATGCAGAAATGATGACAAATAGAGGTCTGGAGTTGTCAGAAAACAATATCCAATTGCTGTATACTGCTGCTCGAATTCAACACAAGCAGAAAAGTTATGAAAATGTAATTACACTGTTGGAGAAAACACAGACGCAAGGGGATTCTAACGCTTATTACCAAATGATACTTGGAGTTGCTTACCTTCAAGTAGATAGTTTGGATAAAGGAGTTTATCAATTAGAACGATTGGTGAGTTTGAATAAAGATTCAGAACATACCCACCATTATTTGTCTATAGCTTATGACGAAAAAAATGATGCGGAGAAAAGTATGGGGCATTTGGTAAAAGCAATTGAATTGGCGATTTCTCCAAAGGCAAGTACCTACTACGAAGAGTTGGCCATCCACTACGATAGAAAGAAAGAATATAAGAAAGCACTAGACTTATATGAAGAAGCCTATACACACTCCAAAAAACCAATCTACCTTTTTTACATCGCCCGGAATACAGATTTATTCTATAAGGACAAAGGAATGGCCGTTCGTCAGTATAAAAAATATTTGTCTTCGGGGGATAAAAAACATGAGGAGTACAGTCTAAAACGGATAGAACAGCTAAAGGAGATTATTCATCAGAGTCGAAAATAAACGTCTTGCTTAAAAGTAAGAAAAGGAAAAGTGAAATAAAACGGAACCTCCTGTCATCCTGAGTGAGCGATAGCGAATCGAAGGATAGGGAGGCACAAGTACTTTTATATTTCGAGCGAGGTACGAGTCGAGAAATCTTGCTCATCGACAAAGAATTAGATTTCGGCATATTTGCTTCGCATAAACCCGCTCGTCCGCGACAGTCGGATTGGTTTGGTCGGAATTTCCGCTTGTAGAATGCGATTTTAATTCGCCGCGCGCGCGTAATGACCGGGGGTCGATTAGAAGTAATACATCAGAAATGAAAAAATTAACAAATGAAAAAATTAACAAAAGCAGAAGAAGATATCATGCAAATCATCTGGCGGCTTGAACGCTGTACGGTTAGTGATGTCTTAAAAGAAGTAGAAAAATTGGAAGGACCTAAGCCACACAGCACCATTTCTTCCATTGTTCGCATCTTAGAGAAGAAAGACTTTGTAAGTCACAAAGCCTATGGTCGTACTCATGAATACTTTCCGCTCATCACCAAAGACGATTACAGTAAGAAAACGCTGAAGGACTTAGTCAGTGATTATTTCGGAGGGTCCATGAATCGGTTGGTCTCTTTCATGGTCGATGAAAAAGAAATGGACATTAAAGCCTTAACAGAGCTGATCAACGAAAAAGAAAATGACACAAAAACTAAGAAATCATGATGAATTATTTACTCGAAGTAAGCCTTTGTTGGTTAGGGTTTTATTTGCTCTATGCTTTTTGGTTAAGTAAGGAAACCTTTTTTCAAACTAATCGCTGGTATTTGATTGTAACCTTGTTCTTGGGGTTGTTTATCCCTTTTGCCGAAATGCCAACTGCTTTTGAATTGGAAGAAGAACAGTTGACTTATTTGGAAACAGTTACCGTTACAGTGCATCAAGTAGAAGCCCAAATTGCAACGGTGGTAGCTACTCCCATTTCTAATGAAATTGCAATTGAAAAAATATTGTTATGGATTTATGGATTTGGTGTTTTGCTGATGAGTATGCGGTTCTTTTATGGTTTATTACAGATTTATAAACATTATCGGAATAGTAATTCACAAAAGAAAAAGGGTTATGTATTGCTGGAAAACAAAGCCATCCACCTGCCGTTTTCTTTTTTCCATTTCTTGTTCATTAGTGCTTCCGCAAAATACACTAAAGAGGAATTGGACAGTATTACTCGCCACGAATTGGTACACATTAAGGAACATCATAGTATTGATGTCATCTTACTGGAAGTATTGACAATTTTATTCTGGTGTACCCCACTTATCTACCTATATCGCCGATCCATTCGAAACGTTCACGAATATCTGGCTGATGAAAAAGTACTACAAAAAACAACTAAAAAACAATACGGTCAATTGTTATTACAGCAATTCCAACAAGGAAAGAGCATCGCAATGGCCAATAATTTTATTCATTCACAACTTAAAAAACGTATTCAAATGATGACTAAAAATCAATCTACCGACACTGCCCGTTGGAAGTACCTTCTGGTAATCCCTATTTTCCTCTGCTTATTTTTTGTATTGTCAAAATCAGAACTTATTGCTCAAAAAAATGCTTCTGAAGTGGATAAAACAGAGGAACAGGTAAATTCTGTTTTAGAAGAAAAAAAAGGAGATCCGATCTTTAAGGTTGTAGAGGACATGCCCCGTTTCCCGGGCTGTGAAGATGTGGAAGATGTAGAAGAACGCAAAAAGTGCAGTCAACAAAAAATGCTGGAGTTTGTATACACTAAAGTTAAGTACCCGGTAGTTGCTCGAGAAAATGGAACGGAGGGAACAACCGTTGTTCGATTTGTTGTTAACAAAAAAGGTCAAGTCGCAAAAGGAGAAATACTCCGGAAAATCGGTGGCGGATGTGATGAAGAAGTGTTGCGTATCGTTAATGAAATGCCTACTTGGATTCCCGGAAAGCAAAGAGGTGTTGCTGTGGATGTTTATTATAATCTACCTGTCAAATTTAAGTTGGAAGGAGAGGAACCAAAGCCTATTGAAAAAGTAGAAACGAAAGAAGATAAAAACACAATCAACGTCATAGGCAGGAAGCCAGAGTCTAAAGACGTCTTTATTGGTAGCATAGTAGAAGAAATGCCTCGTTTTCCTGGTTGCGAGGAAGTTGCAGATAAGGAAGAACGCAAACAGTGTAGTCAACAAAAGATGTTGGAATTTATTTACAAAAACGTCAAATATCCAAAAGAGGCACAGGAAGCAGGAGCGGAAGGAGTTGTGGTCGTTCGTTTTGTTATTAACAAAAAAGGGGAAGTGATGAACCCGGAAATCATAAGGTCAAAAGGACATGGTTTGGATGAAGCAGTTTTGAATGTGGTTGAACTAATGAACGGAATGGAAGAGCAATGGATTCCTGGAACGCAAAGAGGGAAATTGGTAGATATAAACTATAATTTACCGGTGAAATTCAAGCTTGACCCAGCTGCTCCTGCTGATAAAGCAACAGAAAAAACAGAGAAAACAGAAAAAACGGAGCAACAAACTTTAGCGGTTGAATCATTCGAAATGAGCCCGAACCCAGCAAAGAATGAGGTACGGCTGTCTTTTGAAATTGCAGATGCGAAGGATTTGAAACTAATCCTAACTGATGTTAATGGAAAAATCATAGGGCTTCCTTCAACGGATTTTACAGATGGAAGAAATGAACTGACGATTGATGTAAGCAAAGTAGCTCCTGGGGTTTTGTTTGTTGTATTGGACAATGGAGGTAAGCTATTTACAAAGCAGTTGGTGAAGCAATAATCCCTCGACTCGGTCGTCCCTCCCTCGCTCGGAATGGCAAAGTTAGATCGCTCGCTGAGGTTACAGGGTGGATGAGGTTTTCCCACTAGGGATAAAAAGACGCAATCTTGGAGAAATCTGAGGTTGCGTTTTTGGTTTTCTGAACTCCGCGAGGTAGCATGTGTGTGTGGAAGAGTTCGGAAAGCCGAATTAGGACAATTTTTTTCACCGCTTTTAGACTCCTATCTAAGCTCAAGGCCTTCTTACGGAGTTCTCAAAGCTGACCCGCCCATCTTTTCCAAAAAAAATGTAATTTTGTCCCCTTTCAAGCTTTTTAGCGAAAGCTACCAATTCACGAACTTTTTATCCCCAGAGATCGTAAAAGTTCTTAAGTCAGAATAAAACGAACACGTCAAAACATAATTCGATGATTAAAATTACTTTTCCCGACGGTATGGTGCGGGAATACGAGAAAGGAGTTTCAGCAATCGACATCGCCAAATCCATCAGTGAAGGACTGGCACGAAACGTCGTCTCTGCTAAAGTGAACGGAGAAATTTGGGATGGGCACCGACCGATCCACGAAGACGCCAAATTGCAATTATTCACCTGGAAAGACAAGGACGGAAAAAAGACCTTCTGGCACTCCTCCGCCCACCTCATGGCAGAAGCATTGGAAGCGGTATACCCTGGTATTAAACTAGGAACGGGGCCGGCTATTGAAAATGGGTTCTACTATGACGTAGACGCAGGTGATCAAAAAATATCTACAGAGGATTTTCCTAAGATCGAGAAGAAGATGTTGGAACTGGCGCGGCAAAAAAACGCTTTTGTTCGTAAAGACATTTCTAAAGAAGAAGCGGTTAAATACTTTACAGAAAAAGGCGATGAATATAAATTAGAACTCATCGAAAAAAGAGGTGATGAATCTTTGACGTTGTATCAGCAAGGTAACTTTGTGGATCTTTGTAAAGGACCGCATTTGAAGGACACTTCTAGCATCAAAGCTATTAAATTGATGAAAGTGGCTGGTGCTTATTGGCAAGGAGATGATACTCGTCAGCAGATGACACGTATTTATGGTGTTAGTTTTCCAAAGCAAAAGGAACTAACAGAATACTTACATATGTTGGAAGAGGCGAAAAAACGAGACCACCGAAAGTTGGGAGCGGAAATGAATCTCTTTATGTTTTCTGAAAAAGTGGGCGCCGGTTTGCCGATTTGGTTGCCAAAAGGAACAGCGCTTAGACTTCGCTTGGAGGATTTTCTTAAGAAGGAACAACTCAGGCGCGGCTATCAACCGGTGATCACACCACACATCGGAAAGAAAGATTTATATGTGACTTCTGGTCACTGGGAAAAATACGGAGAAGATGCTTTCCGCCCGATTTTGACGCCAAGAGATGGAGAAGAATTTTTGCTAAAGCCAATGAACTGCCCACACCACTGTGAGGTATACGGACATCGACCACACTCTTACAAAGAGTTGCCGATTCGTATCGCAGAGTTTGGAACAGTTTATCGTTATGAGCAGACGGGAGAGTTGCACGGATTGACTCGGGTAAGAGGATTTACCCAGGATGATGCACACATTTTCTGTATGCCATCGCAGTTGAAAGAGGAATTCCTGAATGTATTGGACTTGACGATGTTGTTAATTAAGAAACTCGGCTTTGAACATTTCACTGCTCAAATTTCTCTTCGTGATCCTGATAACGGGGCGAAGTATATTGGTTCTGATGAAAACTGGGAAAAGGCAGAATCTGCCATAATCGAAGCGACTAAAGAAGCTGGGTTGGAAACAACTACTGCCTATGGCGAAGCCGCCTTCTACGGTCCTAAGTTGGATTTCATGATTAAGGATGCCCTTGGTCGTAGCTGGCAATTGGGAACGATTCAAGTGGACTATAATTTACCAGAGCGTTTTGAATTGGAATATATTGGTTCTGACAATCAAGCACATCGACCTGTGATGATTCACAGGGCACCGTTTGGTTCTATGGAGCGTTTTATTGGTGTTTTGATAGAACACTGTGCGGGTAAATTCCCACTTTGGTTGACGCCGGATCAGTTTGCGATTCTGCCGATTAGTGAGCGTTTCGAAGGTTACTGTAAAGAAGTAGAAGCAAAATTGGCGCAGAAGGATATTCGAGGTTTTATTGACAACCGTGCGGAATCTATCGGTCGAAAAATTCGAGACACAGAGTTGAAGAAAATTCCGATTATGCTAATCGTAGGGGAGAAGGAAGTAGCGGAAGGAAAGGTGTCAGTACGAATTCAGGGGGATGGAGACAAGGGGGCGATGTCGGTGGAGGAGTTTGTGACTTATTTTGAAGGATTGTTGTAACAGAATAATTACAACTACAAGATATACTAGTCGGGTCAGTCTTTTGATTGATCCGGCTTTTGTGTTTTGCTAAAAAAGATTATTTCCAAGCCAATGCAACCCTTCCCAAACTCCCCTGTCTTTTGAAATGTAAACAATAAGCGCACTAAGCACTTTATGATTCCTTCATCTCAAAAAAAAATAAAACAATGAAAAAGATAATCACGATTCTAGCCCTTTGCTGCATGGTCTTCGGAATTACAA
>CAZDTI010000065.1:0-26817 GCA_964508085.1 uncultured Saprospiraceae bacterium
TGAAGAACAAGGGTTCTATAAATGAACTAAACCTTATTTGAACATTACTGTTTTAGTAAAAAATAATCCCGATAAAACAACAAACTATGTCCTACGTTTTCAAATTTTCAGATGAGCTTATAGCTAAAAAGAAAATATCATCAGAACGGCCTTTTAATGTCAAATTCAACTTTACTAAGATGATTGAATTTTGGGAGGGGCTCGCTTCAAAAAAGGAAGGTAATCACTTGGCCTTATTGGCAAAACCTGTTCTTGATGAAATAAATAAGGTACCGGAACTTCGAGCAGGTTTCTCGGATGTGACTCTTTTGGAAAAGCATCAAGATCTCTTGCAAAAATTATTTTACCCGCTCTTCCCGAGTATCACCACAAATAATGAAATAAGAACAGCTGCCATGCCTTTCGCTCCTATATGGTTTAACATGACGGAGCGTTTTAAAAATATAATTAAAAATGCTGGCGGAGCTGATGCAGTTCAAATGCGTGTCGATAGTTCTGATATGATGTACATCTATGCCTGTGTATTTATCTTGAATTTTAAATACGGAGCTAATATCAATTTTGATCAAACTTTTTTCTTTGATATTCCAAATGATGTAACAGGAGTACTACATCACTATCGTGTTCATTACAACGCGGAGTTTTCTGATTTTACCGCTAACGATAATTTTGTACCCTTAAGCCCGGAAGAGATTAAAGAATTAACGGACAACTTTGAAAACATCGAGCTTTGGAAAGAAAAAATGCCTCCCAATAGTCATAATTTTGAGGGCTTTGCCATTATGAAATTATTCGATGTTACCATGGAGGAGGCCATCTCCAATATGAAATATAATCTATTAAGTAAGGATGCTTTTTTATCTAAAGATACGGTGGAGAAGATACGACTGAACTTATCTTCTTTGCTTAAAATTCCAAATATAAAATTAGGGGTTGCTTCTTATGATATTGAAATGGGCGTGCTAAAACCGATGGGCAAAGGTTTCTGGAATAGCATTTCTTTAACCAACTATAAAGTTAAAAAAGCAGAAGATGCTTTCTGTGAAGTTTCTTTCAGGCATGTCATGAAAAATAAGAAAGACTTTGCTATTTCTCTGATTGATGAGAACTGGAAAACGCATAGTCGACTGGCCCAAAAGTTAGTTGATCAGGGGTTGAAAAGCTATGCTGCTCTTCCTTTGTTATATAACGACGAAATCATCGGCGTGTTAGAAGTAGGTTCAGAAGAAGAAGGTGCTATCAGTAGCGTAACCACTAAAATGCTAGAGGTAGCCATTCCTCTTTTCACGACAGCACTTCAGCGATCCCAAGATGAATACGAAACAAAATTAGAGGCCATCATTCAGGAAAAGTGTACGGCGATTCATCCTTCCGTTTCCTGGCGGTTTTTAGAAGCTGCTGCTAAATTATTGGAAAACCAACGCCAAGATGGATCCAATGACATGGAAGAGATTGTATTCCCCGAAGTCTATCCCCTTTATGGTCAATCGGATATTAAAGGTTCTTCTACCGAACGGAATCTTGCTATACAGGGCGATATGATTGAGCAACTTTCCTCCGCAAATAAGGTACTCGCTCAGGCTATTAAAGAACAACCACTTCCTATCTACAAAAAAATGGAATTCCGGATAAACACCTATATAGATAGAGTGAAGAAAGGCTTAGACGCTGGAGATGAAATCAAGGTACTCGAATTTCTTAAAAAGGAAATATATCCAACCTTCAAACATCTCAAAAAGACAAACTCGAAGTTAGCAAAGGCGGTAAAAGAATACAACAAATTACTAGATGAAGAACTAGGCATTGTTTACAATAAGCGGAAAGATTATGAATATAGTGTGGCGACACTCAATGATTCCATCGCGGATTATATAGAACGAGAACAACGAAATGCTCAAAAGATGTTTCCGCATTATTTCGAAAAATACCAGACCGACGGCGTGGAGCACGACATGTATATTGGGCAATCTTTAGTCAACAACAAATCTTTTCATAAAACACTATTGCACAATCTACGTATTTGGCAACTTATGGTTATTTGTGAATCCGAAAATGTCGCTTTTCAGTTGAAAGAGAATCTACCTATACCGCTGCGAGTTGCGTCTTTGGTCTTGGTTCATTCTAACCCCATCACCATTAAATTCCGAACGGAAGAAAAACGATTCGATGTAGAAGGTGCTTATAATGTCAGGTACGAAATCATTAAAAAGAGAATAGATAAAGCGATTATCAAAGGCACTACTGAACGCTTGACCCAAGTAGGCAAAATTGCCATCGTTTATTCTCAGGAATCTGAAGCAAAAGAATATCTCAGCTATCTGAATTACTTAGAATCTATCAATTACATCCATCCCGAAATAGAAAACCTGGAACTCCAAGAAATGCAAGGCGTCAGCGGTATGAAAGCACTAAGAGTTTCCATCGTCTTCAATGGTGATGAGTTGACAGCCCCTTCTAAAAAGAAATTACATATGAAAACAAACCCCTCTAAAATCGTAAATGTCGGACGGTAAGAGAATTGTTGATTAATTGTTTCAAAGAATCAATTCCAATTTTTAAATGCAGATTAGCGAATGATTCTGTGACCTTTGCATCCCCTTTCTCTGTCTTCACCCCATCCGGAGTCATTGGCATATCGGAAACTAATAACAATGCTCCTGCGGGAATTCCGTTTTTAAAGGCCGCAATAAAAATGGTAGCTGTTTCCATGTCGATACCAATGGGACGAAGTGATTTTAGATACTTTTTAAAATCTTTTCGGTGTTCCCAAACTCGCTTGTTTGTGGTATAAATAGTTCCTGTCCAATAGTCTTTGTTATAGTCTCGAACCGTTGTAGAGATTGCTTTTTGTAAAGCGAAAGAAGGTAAGGCGGGTACTTCCGGTGGTAGATAATCATTCGAAGTTCCTTCTCCTCTGATTGCAGCGATAGGCAGGATCAAGTCCCCCACCTTATTTTTCTTACTTTTAATACCTCCGCACTTTCCGAGGAATAAGCAGGCCTTTGGTTTAATTGCCGTAAGTAAATCAATGATGGTTCCGGCATTCGGACTCCCCATTCCAAAGTTGATCATGGTAATATTTCCTGCTGTCGCTGAGGGCATTGATCGATTCTTACCTTTCACTTCTACGCCATGCATTTCGGCGAACATATTAAGGTATTTACTAAAATTGACCAGTAAGATGTATTCTCCAAAATCCTCTAAAGCCGTTCCAGTATAACGTGGCAACCAATTGTCTACGATTTCTTTCTTTGTCTTCATGTTTCTTTTTTTTAGGAATGAGTAAAAGTATTCGGAATAGAACTGAATACAGAGGAGAATAGTTCCCAAAAGGGAAAATAAATAGCAACGGCGCTAAGATACATAACTCTCTTGATTCGCTCCACTCATTCGGGATGCACCTCTTTTTTGTTGTTTATTCTTTTGGACACAGGAGTCCAGAATGCAGGTAAGTGTTTACCACCACCTCCCCCTTTGCGAGTGACGGAGTTCCTCCTATCATACTGAGCAATATAAAACAGAATCGGTGTTCCGTTTATTCCTATGACCACTGAACTCATTGCTAAAACGAGCGTCTCCTGTCATTTCGAGCGACCGGTAGGGAGTCGAGGAATACGAGGCGCGTCCCCTTTTGTATTTCGAGCGACGATAGGAGTCGAGAAATCTTACTCCATATTCAAACAATACTTTTAGCAAAGAGCTAGATTTCTCCGCATATTTACGCTTCGCATAAACCCGCCTGCCCGCGACAGTCGGACTGGTTTGATCGAAAGCTCCGTCCAAAAAAGGAAAGCTGTCAATCCTTCGATTCGCTACGCTCACTCAGGATGACAATTTTCGACAAGCTCAGGGCAAGCTGTTCAGGATGATAAGAGGAGTCCGCATTATTATCGAGTGGTTCCAATAACAAAGCAGCCTGACACTTTCTTCTCGAAAATATCAGGCTGCTTAAATTATTTTTTTACGCCAAAAATTATCTCGTCAAGTACATAGAACGATTTCGCTCCAACTCTCTAAAGAACGGATCTTTTAAATCTTCAATAAAACGAATCTCTTCTCCAGTAGATTTCATCTCAGGCCCGAGGTTCTTATCTACATTCGGGAATTTATTGAAAGAGAAAACGGGAACTTTTATCGCGTAACCTTGCAAGTCTTTCTTAATGTCGAAGTCTGACAATTTATGGGAACCGATCATTATTTGCGTCGCTATTTTTAAGTACGGAACCTTGTAAGCTTTGGCAATAAATGGAGTAGTTCGGGAAGCTCTTGGATTGGCTTCGATTACATAAACCTTTTCATCTTTGATCGCAAACTGAATATTGATCAAACCTTTGATCTTCAAAGCCATCGCCAATTTATGCGTATACTTTTTCATTTGATCCAAAACATTCTCAGACAAACTGTAGGTTGGTAACAAGGCATTACTGTCACCAGAGTGAACACCGGCAGGTTCTACGTGCTCCATGATTCCCATGATGTGTACCTCTTCACCATCACAAATCGCATCTACCTCTGCTTCTTTTGCTCTTTCTAAAAATTGATCAATTAAAACCTTGTTATCTGGCAGGTGCTTGAAGATACTTAGTACATGACGTTCCAGTTCTTCATCATTTATAACAATACGCATACGTTGACCTCCTAAAACGTAAGATGGGCGAACCAAAACGGGGTAGGTAACTCTATTTGCAATTTCAATGGCATGGTCAATATCTCTGGAAACTCCGTAATCCGGATAAGGAATATCCAACTCCTTTAGCAAGTCAGAGAAAGCTCCTCGATCTTCGGCTAAGTCCATTGCTTTGAAATCAGAACCGAAAATTTTGATGCCATTGTCTTTAAATTGTTCTGCCAGCTTCAAGGCCGTTTGACCTCCAAGTTGGAGAATGACTCCTTCTGGTTTTTCCAGTTCCAAGATTTCTTTGATGTGCTCCCAATAAACAGGCTCGAAGTAAAGCTTATCCGCAACATCAAAATCCGTAGAAACCGTTTCTGGATTACAGTTAATCATTATCGCTTCGTAGCCAGCTTCTTTTATCGCCAATAATCCGTGAACGCAACAGTAATCAAATTCGATTCCTTGTCCAATTCGGTTTGGTCCGGAGCCAAGGACAACAATTTTCTTTTTATCGGAAGGAATGCTTTCGTTTTCTTGATCGAAGGTAGAATAGAAATAAGGTGTTTTTGCTTCGAACTCAGCCGCGCAGGTATCTACCATCTTATAGGTTCTGCGAATATTGAGTTTATAGCGCTGACGGGTGACTTCCGGCTCCTTGATACGGAGCAACCAGGCAATTTGTGCATCGGAGTAACCTACCTCTTTCAGTTCTCTGAAAAATAGCGGAGGAATATCTTCAGCAACATTGTACCGAATCAATTGCTCTTCCATCTTAACCAATCGCTTGATTTGCTTGATGTACCAAGGATCAATCAAGGTCAACTTATGAACCGTTTTTTCAGGAACCCCCAAACGAAGTGCGTCTTTCAAACGGTAGATTCTATCGTCACTTACTTTTTCCAGACGTTCTAAAATGTCAGAAGTTCTAATCCATTCTTTTTTATCTGCTCCTAAACCGTTTCTATTATTCTCTTGTGATTGACAAGCTTTCTGTAAAGCCTCCAGGAAGGTTCTACCAATTGCCATTACCTCTCCAACAGACTTCATCTGCAAACCTAAGCGGTGATCTGCGCCATGAAACTTGGCGAAATTCCAACGAGGCATTTTTACGATTACGTAATCCAATGTTGGTTCGAAAAAGGCTGAAGTTGTTTGTGTAATTTGATTTTTCAGTTCATCAAGGTTGTAACCTATTGCGAGTTTAGCTGCAATTTTTGCAATAGGATATCCAGTTGCTTTACTTGCTAAAGCAGAAGATCTTGAAACTCTCGGATTGATCTCAATGACAATTAATTTTTCTGTTTCTGGGTCTTGTGCAAATTGGACATTACATCCTCCCGCAAAATTCCCCATGGATCGCATTAAAGTAATCGCTTGAGATCTCATTTCCTGATAAGCGGTGTCGGAAAGGGTCATTGCAGGCGCCACCGTAATACTGTCTCCTGTGTGGATTCCCATCGGGTCCAAATTCTCTACCGTACAAATAATAACTACATTGTTCTGGCTGTCTCTAAGTAGCTCTAATTCATATTCTTTCCACCCCAATACTGCCTTGTCTATCAAAACTTCATGGGTTGGCGAAGCATTTAGTCCTCTCCTAAGGGCATCGTCAAATTCCTCCGGCGTCATAACAAAACCTCCCCCTGTGCCACCTAATGTATAAGAGGGTCTGATAACAAGAGGGAAACCTATTTTCTGGGCAGCTTCCTTACCTTCCAAAAAGGAGTTGGCAATCCTTGAAGGAGCAGACCCAAGATTAAGCGATGTGCAATGGTTTTTGAAAGCTTCTCTATTTTCCGCCAATTCAATTGCATCAAGATCTACCCCTACCAACCGAACATTATACTTTTCCCAGACACCTTGTTCGCCAGCTTCTATAGCAAGATTAAGTGCTGTTTGTCCACCCATTGTTGGAAGCACTACATCTATTTGTCGTTCTTCTAAAATACTAATTAAACTTTCTACAGTGAGGGGCAATAGATAAATGTGATCAGCTGTAAGCGGATCAGTCATTATGGTTGCAGGGTTGGAGTTAATCAAGGTCACCTCGATTCCTTCCTCTCTGAGAGAGCGGGAAGCTTGGGTTCCTGAATAATCGAATTCGCAGGCTTGACCTATAATGATAGGGCCGCTACCTATGATAAGTACGGATTTGATGGAATTGTCTTTCGGCATGTTAAAGGAGAATTTATGCGTAGGTTAATGACTTTTTGAAGAAATGTGTGTTTCGTTGACAGTCAAATTCGCGCGCAAAAATAGGGAACCTTCGGTAAATAAAAGATAGACCGGGAAGTTATTTCGTTCTATTTTACAGAAATATGTTGTAAGGTTCTTTTTCAACCCCAACTTCATGCTCTCGCATTCTCTTTATTTTGTTCTTCTTTTGTTCTTTTCTTTTTTTCATTCTGTTTTCGTATTCTATCCTCCCGAATGAATCGCTCCTTTTTCTTTGCCCTCATTTTATTTTCTGGAACTAAGTAAAGTAAGAACTCCCAGTCTGTTTGAGGTCTTCTCATATGTCGATTAAATACAACTCCGTCCATCAGTTGTGCTATATCTGTTACCATGTTCTGATGTGCCAAGGGGCGGGACACATAACCTTCGAGTGTTATATCTTTTAGCGGTAGGAAATAGTTATCTTCCGGTGATTTACCGATCAAGTATTCTAGACTATTTACGGAGGCGGATTCAATACTTCTAGTTCGATTAAAACCATAAGAACCTTCATGGGCAATAAAACCAATCGTATATACCTCATCTCCGTATTTCTCCTTTATGTAATCTCCCATAAAAGAATGATTAAGATAATAATCGCCTACAGCTTTTTGCATTTTTTCGTCTTGTAATTTTATAAGAGAAGAGTTATAAAGAAAGTGGCTGGTAGCTCCCCAACAAATAATTTTCTTATCTGGATACTTTTCTTTTAGCCATATTAAATTCTCTGCCATTTGTTGATCTCGATTATCGGTTCCTAGTCTGGAATCTGAACAAAATACTTCAAAACTTTCAAGCGTTTGTAGCCAAAATTTTGATAGCTCATTGTTTTGTTTATTCTTTATTAGTGCTGTCAATTTTTGTAAGAACGCAATGTTTTGATGAGCCTTTTTTTTCTTGATTCTTTTGCCTCTCCTAGATGCATTGATGAAAGATTGCAACTGTTGAATTCCTTCTTGATACATAGAAGAATCATCAAAAGTAGCCAGGTAAGCAGTAAGGTCTATAGCAAAAGAATCTGCTGCTAATTTGCCAATAAGCTGAGCGTCAAAGCCTGCAATCATAAGCGGGTTTTGAAGCTCTAACTCTTGCTCGACATATTGATACAATGGATTAAGCTCTTCCAAACCTGCCCAAATCGAATAGATTCCTTTACCAAGGGCATCCTTTACATCATGTCCTTTTTGAATCATAGACCAAGCTCTGTTACAATCATAAATACTACTTTCAAATGCCAGTATCTCAAAACCCATTTGTTGATGGAGGTATTTTATTAATTTGATCTTGGTTTCAAAAGTTGTAGCATCTGTATGTGATTGTTCTCCTAGCATTACTATTTGTGCATCTCCAATCTCAGTTTTTATTTGTTCAAATCCTTCAAAATTTTCGTCATTGTCTCCAACCTTATGTAGGTCTACTAATCTAGAATTAATTTTTTCTTCTGTAGTGTTTTGGGCATTAACATTTAAGGCACAAACTAGAAAAACCAAAAACAATAATTTTTTCATGGTGACGGGTTTAAATAATTTTTTGTGACAAAGTTTGCTTATCAAAGCAATCGGCTTAGAGGTGGGTTTTTTGTTGTTTTTTTCATTGCCGCTGAAAGTTTCATAGTTCCGGCTAAGGACGAATTTCTTGTGTATTTTGTTCCTCTGCTTTTTTATTCTTTTCTACTCTTTTTCTGACCCATTCAGTCTCTGGATATATTTTTAAAGAAAACTTGAAGTTATAAAAGCTACATATCTCTATGCCGCTCCCAATAGTTCTGATCTTCTACTTCATCAAGAATAGTCAAATAATTCTGATAGCGAAGCTCGCTAATCGTACCTTCCTCAATGGCATCTTTTACGGCACATTTAGGCTCGTTTCGGTGAGTGCAATTGCCAAACTTACAATCTTGGGAAGCTTCGAATAACTCTCTGAAATTGTGCGTAACGTCTTTAGGTTCGAGGTTACTGAAGGAAAGTGTTTTGATACCTGGGGTGTCTATGATTTGTCCACCGAAATCCAGTTCAAACATTTCTGCAAAAGTAGTGGTGTGTTGCCCTTTACCTGTGTAATCTGAAATATCGTAGGTACGAAGGTCAAGCTGTGGCTGAATGCTATTGACTAATGTTGATTTTCCAACCCCAGATTGACCGCCAATTAGTGTTATTTTATCTTTAAGAATACTTTGTAGTTCTTCTACACCTTCTCTTTTTATGGCAGAAACCAACAACGTTTTATAACCTATAGATTCATAAATATCTTTCAATACTTGATATATCCGCATGCTTTCTTCATCGTAAACATCTGCTTTATTAAATACAATATAACAAGGGATATTTTGTGGTTCCGTCATCATTAAAAAACGATCGATAAAACCTTGTTTAAGGGCGGGTTGTACTATAGTCGTGATCACAATGGCCTGATCTACATTACTGGCCAGTATATGTAGTTGGTGCTTTTTGCGGGGGGATTGACGAATAACATAGTTCTGACGAGGGCTTATTTTTTTGATGATGCCTGTATTTTCATCATTGTCTTCCATTTCAATTTCTACCTCATCACCGACGGCAACGGGGTTGGTCGTTTTTAGTCCATCCATTCGGAATTTTCCGATGATGCGACAACGGACGTCGTTCCCATCTGCGAGTTGGACGTGGTACCAGTTTCCTGTCGATTTTCTTACGATTCCTTTTTGCAAAACTTCGTTTTTTTCCCCAGGTAACTAGTCGAACCTCGACCTGTGGTCGAGGTTCGACTAGTTACCTGGGGTTAATGTAGGTTTGTCTCCTCCGGAGACTTTCTTGTATTAACGTACCTCTTTTAGAGGTATTTTGTATAACTTATTTTTTCTAGGATAGTTCCCTCTCTGCGTAAATTGCGCGTTCGCAGAAACCTTTATCTACCCTTATCTGCCTTCATCCACCCTGATCTTATCTTACTATAAACCTCTAAGTTACTGGTACTTTTTTACTTTGTTCATGTACAGCAGCAGCCATTTCGGTGATGAGGCTTGGATCCTTCTCTATCGCATTTCCAACTACAATTACATCGGCTCCCGCTTTTGCATTAGCGGCCGCTTTTTCGGGCGTTCGGATGCCCCCGCCTACTATTAACGGTATTTGAATGGCACTACTCACTAATTCTATCATAGATTCACTGATTGGATTTTTTGCGCCGCTTCCTGCGTCCATATACATGGTTCGGAGGCCGAGCATTTCGCCTGCCAGCGCTGTACACATGGCAATATCTGCCTTATTTCCTGGAATAGGTTGAGTATTACTAATGTAGGAAACAGTCGTTGGCACACCGCCATCTATGAGCATGTATCCCGTTGGGATAATTTCTAAAGGACTTACTTTGAGATATGGGGCTGAGATCACATGTTTACCGATAAGTAGCTCTGCATTCCTGCCGGAAATCAAGGATAAGAATAATAATGCATCTGCACGATAGCTCAACTGAAAGGCGTCACCAGGAAATAAAATCAATGGAATATCACAACGCTCTCGAATGGACTCCAAGCATTGATCTAGCATATTATTGACAATCAAACTGCCTCCGATAAAGAAGTAATCGACTTTGGCTTGGATGGCAAGGTCAAGTATTTTGTCCATATTGCTCATCCGTACTTTATCGGGATCAATTAGGAGAACAAACTTTTTTTGACTTTGCGCTTTGGCCGCTTCCAAAGAGGCATAAATGTTGGGTGTCATGTGTTTTTTTGCCAAAGATAAGAGAAGGTAGGGAATGGGTGGAAGAAATGGCTGTCTTTTTCGGTAATTGGAAAATACTAAAATTCAATTTAAGGCTTTATTGTATCCTTATTTTTTTTCTTCACCAATACCAATTTCGCGCTATCCAATTCTGCTACTTCTTTTCTAAAGTTTCTAAACGCCTCATATTCTGTAGCTGGTAAATGCAGCGGTAGCATTTTCAATGTCCTTTTGTATTTTAGTATAGAGCCCTCCAGCTTTAAATCCATTTTGTATACCCCGTAATCACTGTTTAACAATTTGCTTTCATCTGGCATTGATTCTATTCTGTAACCTTCCGGTAAAACGAGACTTAATTCATCTTCCAACATATATCCTTGTTTAAGTATGATTGACTCCTTTCGATCAACTTTAGGAGGAACAGAAGTAAATTTATTAATGGCGTTGAGTGGAACAAAAAAACGCTTACCACTTTTTATGGCATATTTTCTTACATCGATGTCGTAATCAACTTTAACCACCGGTTCATTCAACAATGGTTCTACATTGTATTCGATAATACTTACAGAAGGCAATCCACAATGTCCTAAAAACTCCTCTTCAAGTTCCTTTTTTGTTTTTTCAAAAGAAACATAGCGGAGTCTACCTTGTCTTGGGCCACTAAATAGACTCTCGTTCACAATAATAGCATCTCCATTTTCAGAAAGTGTAATAATCGTTTTATTCGTTTCTTTTGATTCTTCTGGTGAAAAAGAAGGGGTTTTCACCAACTCACCTCCTTGCTCAGTAACCCGCAAAGCAGTTCGATCAGCGTTACTTGCTCCTAAATAATTTGGTGGAGAATAACTACTGGTGCATTCTAACCAATAGTCTTCAGAAGGTACATTCAAAATCACATGATTGAAGTGGGGGTACACAAAATCTTCATTTATCAGAGCATCACTTCTACCGCTACCTATGTAAACAGGATAGGCTTTGACATCCACTGCATTTAACATGGATTTCATAAAATTAGTGAGTGCTTTACAATCGCCATATTTATTTTTTTCAACGTAATCCGCATCAAAGGTTTGCCAACCACCAACCCCAATAGAAACGTTAATATAGCGGGTATTGTCCTGCAAGTATTTGTAGAGAATGTCGATTTTTTCTCGATCTGATTTTACCGAAGCGGTCAATGCCAGTACTTCCTTTTTCATTTTTGGAGAGAGTTCGTCTCTGCCTTTATTTAGCTTATTCATGAAGTGACCAAAGTCTTTCCAACTATTCATATTGCCTTCATACTTTCCCATTTTAAATTGCTTCGGAGACAGCAGTACCATTGGAATTATCTCACTAGAAGACGGTCCATACCTTACATTATGAATAGCAGGTTTTGCGACAACATTCCAACTTAGCGTACATTTATCTCCTTCTATTTCTTTGGTTGGTGGAAGTTCGATATTCAAAACTTTGTAATTCAAATTATCCAAATCCTTTGTAACCACTGTAAAGGAAGTTTGTTCGACGGAAACGCCATAATCCTGCACCCTCCAATTAGGGTAAAACATAGATTGATTATTCGTTTTTTTATACTCTATTTCAATCGTGTAGGGATAGGTTGGGTAATTAAATTCAATCTGCTTAAAACGGTTATCTTCATACATCGAAATAGAGGAGACTGCACTTTGATCATAGATCTCCTTTTTTTTAATTTTACGAATCAGCTTTCCACTTGCATCATAAATGCTCCCTTTCATACTATTTATTTTAGAAAAGGAGTCGTAAACTAGCGTTATTTGATCCGAATTACTCTCTGCTTTTAAAATTGTAATTACAGCTTTGTAACTTTCCACCACTTTATCATAGGATGGAATTTCAACTTTGTAATCCTCAAGACGAACCACCGTGTGCGCATCTTCTAACAATGCTTTTGGAATAAGATCGACAGAATAGAGTGGATTACTTTGTGCTAATACAAAAGCTGAAAGGAAGAAGAGAGAAAAGAAAAGGCATGTTGATTTTTGTGAAATATTCATAGCATTTATTTTTAGTCCTAAGATTTCTTTTTCAATACAATTTGCTCTCCTTGCTTCTCCACTATAAGATCAAAGAACCGTTTTATAGCAAGATATTCTTCTGGGCTGTAAATCAATTGTTTGATTCTTACTTTACTAATGATTTGAATTCTATGTTCTGAAACAGAATTAACTAAAAACTGAAACTTACCTCCTTTATTCGGAAGCACCATATTAGCGGGTTCTGGTAATTCCTCAATAACATAACCATCCGGTATTTCTAGATTGAGAACATAACTATCACTAATCGGATAGGGGATGTCAATTGGATAATTTCGCTTTTCCAACTTGAATGGATTTTCTTCATAAGCCTCCATAAGAACGGGAGACAAATAAATAAAATCTCCATTGACTTGTCCTACGTCTGGTAAGTTACACTTCATTTTCACCCGAAGTGATTCATAAATATCATCCTTATTTTCTACTTCAACCGAGTCTATAGTCGCTTCTGGATAAATCGCTCTAAAATATTCTTGCCAACCTCCTTCTCCTTCTTCCTGTAATATTCTCCGTTCTCCGATCGCTGCATAACCTTCCATACTCCCACTTATTTCTCCTTTCAAAGCTCCTTCCTCATCTAAAACAACTGTTGCCAAATATCTTTCTACTGATTTCGGTGCATTGATATTCACCCAACGTGGGTTTTCTTTATCGACCACCCACCCTTTCCCATTCAAGCAGTTGGTCGTTGGATAACCCATAGGATGAAACCCGTCACTCATATCTAAAACCATTTGCTCATCACCTAAATCTACGTAAACCATCGAATGGGAAAACTGATCTATAATCGGGTATGCAGGGAACATTTTTCCATGACTTCTGTAACTCGATAACAATGGCCAAGCATTAATCCCTTCACTTTTGAGAAGTGCAAGCAGCATCAGATTCAGTTCCCCTTTATCGGCTTCCTTTTTTACAAATAACTTATCTAGTGTTTCTCTTTCGTCTACACGATATCCATAATCACCGCTCCAAGCTACACGACTATTTATGAACTTTTGAGCTGCTCTAATTTTCTCTTTTTTTGTTTTTGCTTTCGCTAAATACGGAGCTGCTGCTGCCAGCAATTTTTTATATCTGCTTTTCTTTAAATACTGCTTTCCAAAGCTTTCAGAGGAAATCAAACTTTTTGCTAAATCATTCCAATTTGATAAAAACATTTCTGTCAATTGTCCATCTCCAGGGATGTATGCCCTTAATTGGAATTTAATTCGCGCCCGATAGTCATCCATTGTTGTCACATAGGATTCTTCTTTCAGTGCTGGCATATTCTTCATTATGTAGGACTTGTTGTTCACACGGACGCCGCCAAAACTTGGGTCTATCGATCCTCCATTATCCATGCTCGTTTTAGAGATATTACCTTTTGACTGAAACAAGAAAATATAGTCAAACATCTCTGGAATAGCAGTCCTCAACTCACTATGCCTTGTAGGAATGTCCCCTTGAAAATACCAGTCCTGCAGAGTTACCCAGCGATCTGAAATCAGTTCGTATTTGTATTCTATTATAGAGCCTTCCTGTATGTTGGGAATCGCAAATCGTTTACGAGATAAATAGTCGTTTACTTTTTCTGTGAAAACTTCTTTCCTTTTTATGCTTTGCTTTTCACCATTAGGCAAAATAACCTGAGCTTTAATCGTGCCTACCTTTTCCGATTTTTCATAACTAAAGTAGTCAATAGAAACGTCACCTAATTCTGCAGCAGAGGCCTTTAATATTTTTATCCGTTTGTGATGAACGAAACGATAAATTAATCCTTTGGGCGATGGCTCGAAGTACAATCTACCATAATCACAAAGCACTACTGCTTCGGCATCTGGGTCAAGTTCATAGCTGGTCATCGCTAAATCCTCCTTCGGAATTTTACCCCATTTTATAGGGGCCTTCTGTCCGGTAAGCGTTAATGAAAAAAAGGAAAGGACTAAAAAAATGGAAAGTAATTGTCGATAGCGCATAGCATTATTTTTTATCCAGAGCATTTGGTTTCTGAATAGAGTTATTAAGTTATAACAATAAATACGCGCTATATCCTAAAGGTAATATTTATTTTTAAAATCTAAAAATCTACCCTTCAGGCCCTTAAACAAAAACGGCCCTCCTTTTAAAAGGAAAGCCGTTTTCATTGCTATATAAAAGTCAAAAAGTATTATCCCATCTCCGCCACTACCTCCTTCACCTCAGGAACCATCCGCTGTAGCATTCCTTCAATACCCGATTTCAAAGTAACCGTAGAAGAAGGACAACCACTACATGAACCCTGCATGATTACCGTAACTACTCCTTTATCCCATGACTTGAACTCAATGTTTCCACCATCCATTTCCACTGCTGGCTTTACATAGGTATCTATCAATTCTTTTAGCTTCTGAACAATAGCCGCGTCATCATCAGAGTATTCATAACTCGCTCCTCTTTCCTCTTCTAACTTCTCCATGGCCTCTGCGAAACCATCCGTTACAATACCTTTATCTTCTTCTATATAGGACTTAATGAACTCTTTCAACTTCAACATGATATCCGCCCAATCGTAATTAAACTCTTTAGTAACGGTAATGAAGTTATTACAAACATAGACCCCTTTTACATAAGGTAATTCAAACAACGCTGTAGCTACAGGTGACCATTCTTTAGCTAATTCTTCCTCTCTGAAGTCAGCCGTACCTTTATAAAGCATCCGATTGGTTACAAACTTCAAGGATTCCGGGTTTGGGGTTTGCTCTGTGTAAAGCATTACCGGGCTTTTTGTCGTGGTATTATTTTCCATTTATTTAATCTTTCTATTTTTAATTCAATTATTCCGATCACTCTATTTAGAATGATTCTACAAAATTAACACATTTTGACTTAGAATGTTGCTTAGTGGCATATCTAATTCTTTTATGTACTAGATTTAAAGGGGTTGAGTTGTTCTTGTCATCCTGAGTGAGCGTAGCGAATCAAAGGATTACCCATACAATTCATAATGTATTTGTCCTTTATCATAGCCCATCCCCAAAATCAATTTTTCCACCGCCTCATCTATCATATTGCTCCAACCACAAAGATAAAAATGACGATTGGAGTCTACTTCCTTATATTCCTTCTCATACACCTGATGAACATAACCTTTATAACCGCTCCATTCCTCAGCTCTCGAAAGTGCTATGGAATAACTAAACCCAGGCATCTCTTTCTCCAATAACTCAAATTCATCTCTATACAAAATACCACTCTCTTCTCGTGTTCCAAAAATCAAATGAATATTTTGATGTGCTTTTTTCTGATTATAAATATCCAAAACCATACTTCGGAAAGGAGCAACGCCAGTACCCGTACATATTAAAACCAAGTCTCTTTCCACCGGCTCTTTCAATACAAATCCTCCCGATGGTCCTTTGAACCGAATCGTAGATCCTTCTTTTATTTCATTGAACAAATAAGTTGTAGCCAAACCTCCTTCTAATAATACAATACAAAACTCTAATACATTACTTCCGTTTGGCGCATTAGCAATGGAATAACTGCGCCAACGCTTCGTCCGTTTGTCACTAATCGGTAAATCCATCGTAACAAACTGGCCCGCTTGAAAATCAATGACTTCCTCGCTGGGTACCTCTACCCAAAAGCGCTTAGTGGTCGGCGACTCATCCATTATTTTTATGACCTTGCTATCATACCATGTCCACATAAACTCAACTTTTAACCGTTAAATATTAATTATTACTTCCCTCTATCTTTTTACAAAACCATTTCCTCATACTTAAAAAACACCTCAAGCCCTTTTTTGTTGAAGTATTCCCGCACTTCTTTTTCTGGCATTTCACTAGCCACTAAAATGAAATCCCCTCCCCAAGCGCCTAGTGATTTAATAGCTCCTGAAAAGTCTTCAAAGTAACTTTCTTTTACAATTGGTAATTTAAGCTTGGCACCAATAATCGCCTCATGCTCTGTAATCAATCGACAAAAATCCTTGAGTGTTTTACAACTAATAATCTCCTTCGTTATCTCCGTCAGCCGAGCAATTTCTTTTGCTTTGTCATCCACCATCATTCGGTAGTGCGTGATACCGCTTCTGCTGTTTTGTTTTTTTCCTTGGTAAACAAAGTACAATTGATCAGAAAAAGGAGGCTGGAAATTCACCGTTTCTACTATTCTCTTTTCATAATTTTCTAATGAATACAACAATGGTTCTTCAGCTCCTGCACAGGCAATGTCATAGCCAGAGCCTCCCATAGTTTCTATCAATAATTTATATGGATCATAATTTCCCCATTGGGCCAACATCCATATCAACGTAGAGCTGGTACCCAGTCCCCATTCCCGGGGAAAATCTAAATGAGTGGAAAAAGAGATCCCTCCTTTGATTGGAAAATTGTCAGGATTGGCTGCTAAGAGAATACTTAGAAACTGGTGTAAGGTTTTAGCAATTTCAGTATCAGAACTTTCTAAACAAAGCAAGTCAGGAAGAGAAAAAGAAGCACTGAACCAACAAGAACCATCAACCGCATAGCTGTTCCATAACAATATTCCTTCATCCGCTATTTCTTCAACTTTCATCTGCTGACCAAAGCGTGCCGGAACCGCCAATGCCAATGCGCCATCCAACACGTAATACTCTGAAGTCAATAATAATTTCCCGTTGGCGCTATACACTGATGTTTTTTTATCAGGTAGATGGGGTGATGAGGTAGATGAGGTAGATGAGGTTTCCTTCTTTCGCAGAAATACACGTTTGAAGAGACCTCATCTACCTCATCACCTAATCTACCTCATCCACCTTTTATTATTTATTCTGACTATTCAACACTATATTCACAGCATTAGAATCATCCTTTCGGAAAAGCTCCAAAAAATCCCGTACCGCACTAAAAGAAACAACTTTGTCTTTGAAATAAACAACCGCTTCTTTCCCCTCTTTTTCAGAAGCCCCCAAATGATTCAGAATATTCAAAAGGTGCATTTTCATATGACCTTGTTGAATACCTGTGGTAACCAATGATCGAATGGCTGCAAAGTTCTGAGCCAAGCCAGTCGTTGCTATAATCATCATCAACTCTTCTGCTCCTGGATTTCCTAGCAACTCCAATGACCGTTTTGCAATGGGGTGTAGTTTTGTCAATCCACCAACAGTTCCCAAAGCAATAGGCAAATCAATCCAAAATTTAAAAACACCATCTTCCACTTTACAGTGACTCAAACTTCTGTATTGTCCATCGCGTGCAGCGTAGGTATGTCCACAAGCTTCTACGGCGCGGAAGTCATTAGCCGTTGCTAAAACGACCGCATCAATTCCATTGAAAATTCCTTTGTTATGTGTCGTTGCTCGGGAGGGATCTAAGTGAGCAATACGAATGGCTTTGTTAAATTTTTCCGCGAATTGTTCCGCGGTCAAACTTCCTACTTTACCTAATTTCTCTACGGGACATTCTACCCACGTTCGCACCAAACATTCCGGCGTATAATTAGATAAAATAGACATGATGATGTCTACCTCTTTTTCTTTTTTCGTAAAGCGATTATCTAGTTGAATAAAGTGCTGAAGCGTCTGCGCATATTTTTCTAAAACAGAATTGATAAAGTTAGCACCCATCGAATCACAGGTTTCAAAGCTCACTTTCAACTGGTAATATCCAGGTTCAGACGAGGTCATATCTTTCAACTCAATATCTGTAACACCACCCCCACGTTTTTCCATATTCGCCGTAATCGGTGCCTGTGCTGTGATCAACGCCTTTTTTATATCCTCAAAAGCTTCTTTCAATTTTTCCCCATTTCCATTCCAATAAAAATGAACCTGTCCAACTTTCTTCGTACACAAAACCTCCGCTTTAAAACCGCCACGATTCATCCAATATTTAGCCGCACTAGAAGCCGCTGCCACTACTGAGCTTTCCTCTATAACCATTGGCACACAATAGGTTTTATCGTTGATTACAAAATTTGGCGCAACACCATAAGGCAGGTAATAATTACTGATCGTATTCTCACTAAAGCCATCCAAAATCCGCTGTTGGTCTTCATTAGAAAGCCAATAACTCTTCAACTCGCGCATTACATTCTCCGGATCCTTGAAGAAGTTTTCTACAATCCATCGAAGCTTTTTTCGCTTTGACATTTTGGAAAACCCTGAAATAGACTTACTCATTTATTCGCGTTGTTGTTTATTAATTTTTCTCCGCTCACCTAACTTTCAAAAAAGCCTTTGCCAGCGACAAACCTCTAACCTGTGCATCTACATAATTGTATAAGGTTTCATAATCTCCGCGAGCATGCTTCAGAAAAGCAGATGCCTGACCATATATACTTGGGGTTGCTAATTTATTAATTAAATAATGACCATCCAAAAAACCTTTTATTCCTCCTGATATAATTACCTCTTTACAAGCTACTTTATCGCCTAGTTCTTTTAAAATATCGTTGGTCATATTTACCATGTCTTCAGCAGTGTGGCCAGAGTAGGCCAGTTGTCCGAACACTTGTTGTTTGATGGGGTCGCTTCTTAGTAGTTCCAATAAGGCAAAATTTGTCCCGCCGCTTGCTGCAAAATCTATGGCTGCCAATGGCAACTGGAATAAGGCTTTCAGACTTTCGTAGCCCATTCCTTGTCCAACTTCTTTTACAATAATAGGGTAAGCTAATTTATCCAAACAAATTTGAATGGTTTCGAGTGGCGCTTTTTCTATCTGATCTCCTTCCGGTTGTAACCATTCTTGAAAAGGGTTAACATGAATAATTAAACCATCTGCTTGTAACTTTTCTAGCATCTTTTCTGCAAGATTCAGTTCATCACGTTCTATTAACTGTTCGATCTGTGCAATTCCCAGATTTGCAAAAAGAGGAACTTTGTCTCCCATGATGGGACGGATATTAAAGTCCTCAAAGGTATCATCATTGTAAAGGAGAGAACGACAAGAGCCTAAGCCCATTCCCATTCCGAAGTCACAGCAAGCTCGTGCTAGATTCTGATTGATGGTTTTGGCCAAAGCTGTGCCTCCAGTCATACTTGAAACCCAAACAGGGGCTCCTAGTTTTTTCCCCAAGAAAAATGTTGATAAGTTCGCTGTTGTTTCAGGATGACCGGCCAATATCGGTTCATAATAAAACCGCTTATCCATCTGATCCGCTAAGACTTGTGATTGAAAAGCCAATTCAATGTGGTCTTGCTTACGCGAAGCGGCATTGCTGTCTTCCTCCAATGGTTGTATAAGTTTCTGTTCTTTTTCTGTCATTGTCTATAATACTTCAATCGACTGTGAAACAAAGGTAGCGCTTTCTCCCGACAATGCGGATTGTGGGAGTCGCTGGATATCTAACATCAATGGAGGTATAATGGTTTTGAGAAGATTAGGTACATCTTGGATTGATCCCTTTGGGGATCACATTAGGTTAGCCAATATTATCCGAGTGTTTTCGACCCCAGAGTGGGTCGCACCTTCACGTAATGGTATATTTGATGCGACCCACTCTGGGGTCGAATATCGTCGTAGAACATGAGCTAACCTAATATGACCTCTATTGAGGTCAGACCAACATGCACCATTCCGCTGGAAAAACGGAACCTATGCTGCCGCTCTTTCCTCTTTTCACTCCATATATCAAGGGCCATTTTTCTCTCCTCTAAAATTTCTGTGCGAAAATTCCACTGTTTATCAATGAGTTACGAAATCCACTTTCGTTTTTTTTGTTGATTTTTCTTGTTTTTCAATGAGAAGACAACTACCTTTGCACCTGCTTTTGAAAAAGCACTGAAAATTATCTTTTTAACGATTGAAAAAATACAAAAAGTGGATACACTAAGTTATAAGACAAAATCGGCTAATAAGAACACGGTAGTTCACAATTGGTATGTTGTAGATGCAGCAAACCAATCTCTTGGACGTATGTGTACAACCATTGCTACTGTATTGCGTGGTAAGCATAAACCTTCTTATACGCCTCACGCCGATGCAGGCGACTACGTAATCGTCATCAATGCTGATAAGGTTCGCCTTACTGGTAATAAGATGCAGCAGAAGACTTACTTGACTTTCTCTGGTTACCCAGGTGGACAGAAGAGTGCTACTGCTCAGGAATTAATGGCTAAGAAACCTACTTTCTTGGTAGAAAATGCTGTAAAAGGTATGATCCCTAAGAACAAGCTGGGAAGAGCTGTTATCAAAAAATTATTCGTTTATGCCGGTGAGGAACATCCTCATGTTGCACAGAAGCCGGAAACATTAACTATAAAATCATAATCTGACATATGGAAATGATCAACACCATAGGAAGACGTAAAGCTTCTGTTGCCAGAGTTTACCTCACCAAAGGAGACGGTAAAATCGAAATCAACGGTAAAGCATTGAACGACTACTTCCCACAGACACACGTTCAATCTAACATCACAGATCCTTTCAAAGTAGTAGAAGTTGAACAAAATATCTACAACTTAAAAGTGAATGTTTCTGGAGGAGGATTCAAAGGACAATCTGAAGCCGTTCGTATGGGTATCGCCCGTGCACTGGTAAAGCTGAATGAAGAATTCCGTAAGCCACTGAAAGATCGTAAATTCTTAATGAGAGATGCTCGTATTGTAGAGCGTAAGAAATATGGTAAGCCTAAAGCAAGAAAGAGCTTCCAGTTTAGTAAACGTTAATTGTTGGATGAAGTTATTCTCTTCATTTTTCAATTATAAATTAAACCTTCTTTGACAAAATGACGTGATTTTTCAAAAACGACTGTAGTGCAACGAAAGGAGTGTTGAAAATCATTTTGAAGAATTATAAACACACGGAATTCGTCAAAGAATCATAATATATTTTCAAATGGCAAAACCTACATATAAAGACTTACTAGATGCTGGTGTTCACTTTGGCCACCTCAAGAAAAAATGGAATCCTAAAATGCAACCATATATCTTTATGGAGCGTAAAGGAATTCATATCATAGATCTTAACCGTACTTTGGAATGCTTAGACAGTGCTGGTAACGCACTCCGTCAAATCGCAAAGTCTGGTCGAAAGATTCTTTTTGTATCTACCAAAAAACAATCTCGTGATATCGTTGTTGAAGCAGCTCGTTCTGTGGAAATGCCGTACGTTACAGAACGTTGGTTAGGAGGTATGATGACCAACTTCAACACAGTGAAGAAATCTGTGAAGAAGATGAACACCATCGACAAAATGCTTGCGGATAGTACCGTAACTACTATTACAAAGAAGGAAAGATTAACCTTAACACGCGAAAGAAACAAACTGGAAAGAGTTCTTGGTGGTATCGCCAACCTCAACAGATTGCCTTCTGCTGTTTTTATCGTTGATATTTCTCACGAGCACATTGCATTGTCTGAAGCTACAAAATTGGGAATGCGTACCATCGCGATGGTCGATTCTAATTCTGACCCGAACACGGTTGACTTCCCAATCCCTGCTAATGATGACGCTTCTAACTCTATCAAAATCATTGTAAACGCAATGACGGAAGCAATCAAAGAAGGATTAGCGGAAAGAAATAAAGCAAAAGCTAGTAAGAAAGCAGAAGCTTCTGCTCCTCCTAAGCAATAATAAAAATATCCTTAGACCACTCCATGCTGTTATATTTAATAATTATGTAGTGGTCTAAATTATTTTTTGTTTTAGACTAATAAAAACTAATTCACATGCTCTTCTAAAAGAGCGTACAACTAAAAATTATCACTAAAATGAGTACTGTAAAAATCTCAGCTGCTGATGTAAAAAGATTACGAGACACCACTGGTGCTGGTATGATGGATTGCAAAAAAGCACTTACAGAAGCTAACGGCGATTTCGAACAAGCAATTGATTTGCTACGTAAGAGAGGCCAAAAATTATCTGCTAAAAGAGCGGATAGAGATGCTAAAGAAGGTGTAGTAATCGCTCTTACTTCTGGAAACAGAAATAATGGTATTATCCTTCGTCTCGGATGTGAAACTGATTTCGTTGCTAAAAACGAAGACTTCGTAAACTTCGCTAAGTCTATCGCTGAAATAGCACTTAAAAAATTGCCGGAGAACAATGAAGCATTATTGGCTTTACCATTTGATGCTGAACTGTCTATTGCACAGAAAGTAGAAGAACAAACTGGTGTTATCGGTGAAAAATTGGAAGTAAGCAGATATGCTAAGATCGTTACCGCTGCTGGTGAAGGTCAAGTGGTTCCTTACATCCATATGGGATACCGTGCTGGTGTTATCCTTGCCATCAACGTTGAAGGGCCAGACTTAATCGAGCCTGCTAAGAACGTTGCGATGCAAGTGGCTGCTATGCGTCCTATCGCTTTAGATAAGGATGGTGTTGACGCTACTATGGTAGAAAGAGAAATTGCAGTCGGTATGGAACAAGCTCGTGAAGCTGGTAAGCCGGAAGCTATGCTTGAAAAAATTGCAATGGGTAAATTGAATAAGTTCTACAAAGAACGAACCTTACTCAATCAGTCTTACGTAAAAGACAGTAAAGTAAACGTCGCTGGCTACTTACAAAGCATTAATAGCAACTTAACGGTAACTGATTTCAAACACGTTGAACTCGGCTAATCGTTTCCTTTTTAAAAAAAGCGAATTATTTATTTAATTCGCTTTTTTTATGCTTAATCATAAACTATTAAGTAATTGATTATTTTGAATATTACTTAAATTCCTAAAACAATTAACCATTCCTATAATGAACGTAAAATACAAAAGAGTCCTCCTAAAACTAAGTGGTGAATCATTAATGGGTGATCAAAAATTTGGTATTGATTCCAAAATGCTCACTCACTATGCTGAACAAATAAAAGAATTAACAAGAGCTGGTGTAGAGGTCGCTATTGTAATTGGTGGAGGTAATATCTTCAGAGGGCTACAGGCTGTAGAATCTGGGATCGAAAGAGTCCAGGGAGATTACATGGGAATGCTTGCCACTGTCATCAACGGGATGGCACTACAAAGTGCTTTGGAAAAAGCGGGTATCTACACTCGTTTGATTACCGCTATCGAAATGAAGCAGATAGCAGAGCCTTACATTCGTAGAAAAGCGGTACGCCACCTTGAGAAAGGCCGTGTTGTTATTTTCTCCGCTGGTACTGGAAGTCCATATTTCACAACGGATTCTGCCGCTGCACTTCGCGCCAATGAAATAAACGCTGATGTTATTTTGAAAGGAACTCGAGTAGATGGTATCTATACTGCGGATCCAGAGAAAGATCCGTCTGCTACTAAGTTTGATACCTTATCTTTCGCTAAGGTAATTAGCCTTGGATTGAGCGTAATGGATATGACAGCCTTCACGCTTTGTAAAGAAAATAATATTCCAATTATCGTTTTTGACATTAATCGAAGAGAGAACCTGAGTAAAATTATTCAAGGTGAAATGATTGGAACGCTTGTAGAAGGTTAATTTTGATATTAGCTAATGTTACCATTGAGAACGCCGACCCAAAATTATTTGGGTCGGCGTTTTTCATAGGCGCTCTTTTTAATTCAATAAGCTACTATAAGTTCCACTCACCTTTTTGCTATAGCTATCGTTGCCAAACTCACCTTTGTATGTGGAATCTCCAACACTTTTTCCGCACAAGCTTCCAACGTTGCTCCTGTCGTCAATACATCATCTACAATCAATACATGCTTTCCTCTTAGTTGTTCCGGCTTGTTTATTTTAAAAGAAGTTCGAACATTTTCCAAGCGTTCTATTCTTGTCATTCTGGTTTGAGAGGTGTTGTTTATTGTTTTAACCAGTATTCCTTTTCGCCATGGGATTTCCATCGTTTCGGAAAGCCCTCGTGCAAGTAAATCGCATTGGTTATAACCTCTGGAATGTTCTTTCTTAGGATGCAAAGGCACAGGCAAAATCATATCTATATTTTCAAAGCCTTTAGCCAAGCGCAAATCTTTTCCATACAACTCTCCTAGCTTAATGCCGATCTTGCGCTTTCCTTTGTATTTTAAGTTGTGAATCAACTTTTGTGTTCGACCATTTTTCATGAAGTAGTATAAAGAAGCACCTCCTTCTATTTTCACCCGTCCCCAAAACCGTTCAGTAAATGGGTTCTCTAAATCTAAATGGAATTCTGTTTTTGGAAGATAATATTGACAGTATATGCAAATCTCCTGTTCTTGTGGAGGCGGATTAGCACCGCAGGCCAGACAGAGTTTTGGAAAGAAAAGCGTGAGTACGCCTTCTGTAAGGTTTTCTAAGATGGTCATAGTCGTTTGTTATTGAAGTCTCTGTAAATATAATAAATCAACTGTTAACTATTAACCCTTAACTTTTAACTTCCCACTATCGGACTGTTAGAAACCAAAAAAACGTCTGCCCTAATCAGGACAGACGCATCAAAACAAAACGAAAAACCAACTTTAAACAAGTCTTTTATCTAGAGTAATAAACCCAGATTTTTATTTCTTTGTTGTCGGAAATCTGTTAAGAATTTCCTAAGGTATTATTAATGTCGTGAACTGAATCAATGTGATCAGTCTTAGAAGTTGAGCTTAACCTCTCTTCAAAATCACTGGAATATTCTTCACTTTTCCCTTTCTTCTAACGGTTACATTTACCGTTTCTCCAATCTTAGAACGCCCAATTACCTCTTGAAGTTCAGATACGGTATCTATTTTTTTAGTATCTACTTGAGTAATTACATCGTTTGGTAACATTCCTGCGTATTGCGCAGCTCCTCCGTCAATTACATTTTTGATAAAAACGCCCTTCGTAATATTAAGACCTAACTCTTCCGCTAAGTCACTATCCATGTCGTTTATCTCAATTCCCAAGAAGGCCCGCTGGTAACTTCCATACTCTATAATGTCCCCTACGATTTTTCTGACAATATTAACAGGAATCGCGAACGAATACCCTGAAAACGAACCGGTCTGCGTAGCTATTGCAGTATTGATCCCTAAAAGTTCTCCTTTGTCGTTGACTAGCGCACCGCCACTATTTCCTGGATTAACTGCAGCATCTGTCTGGATGAAGGCTTCTATGGAGGTATTCCCCTCTATTAAGTCTATATCTCTTCCCTTCGCACTGATGATTCCTGCGGTAACAGTAGAAGTCAAATCAAAAGGGTTACCTACAGCCAACACCCATTCTCCAACTTCTGCATTATCCGAATTTGCATATGGCATCGTTGGAAGATCTTTTGCTTCTATTTTCAAAACAGCCATATCCGTTGTTTTATCAGTACCGACTACTTTTGCTTTGAATTGCCTATTGTCAAATAAAGTTACCTCTACTTCATCAGCATATTCTACAACATGATTGTTAGTTACAATATATCCATCATTAGAAATAATAACTCCCGAACCAGATCCTTGCTTTATTCCTCCACCAAAAGGGTTACCTCCAAAGAAATCAAAGAATGGATCATTCCCTCTTTCCTTTTGACGACGTTGTTTCGCCAACTCTTCACTTTCTGCCGCTTTGATATGTACCACTACCGGCATCGCTTTACGTGCTGGTGCCGTGAAATCAAAAGGAGCAACTGAGGATGTACCTACTTTTGCATTTACTCTATTAGTAGTCTGAAGAGCAAATTCATTTTTATTTGCATCTATTGTTGGCTGTTGTGGCGTCATTACGTAAGCGCCGCCTAAAGCTATCATTCCACCGACAACGCCGGCTGCAATTAAGGAAATTAAATTTTTCATGATTTTTTCTTTTTTTAGTTGGTTAAAAAATCAGTGAGCGTTTTGAGAATAGAAATCTCAATTAATAGTGAGAAAGTAGAACGCTAAGTTAATAAAGCTGTTCTTTTTAGAATATGGCTTTAACTTGATGTTAACAGTTCCGCTTTATAGCAGTAGTAACGAAAGGTGGAAAGAGATTCTGATGTGATGGAAGGTTTGAAGGAGTGGTTTGTCTTAAATGTGACGTTATGCTCTTGCTGTAAATCGCCAATTCACTATTCTGACGAGGTTCTCAATGTTGTTCTGTATCTATCTTATCCTTAGTTATTAAAGACACACAATATTCAAATTAGTAAGACTCAGTATGGCAGTCCATACGACAATGTTATTAGAGAACAGATCAATGGAATTTTAAAAGACATGTTTTACCTGGTGAAGTTTTAGAAAATATGGCACGAGTTAAAATGCTTACTGTAACTAAAGTTGAAATTTACAGTGAAAAAAGACCGCACTGGTCTAACCATTTGCTTACACCAGAACAATTTCATCAACAAGACAAATTGCCTGTTATTACATGGTCAACTAAAAGAGAAAAATAATTTTGTAGATTTACAACCCATTCCATAAAAAACGGTCAACCCTTTTTAG
>CAZDTI010000066.1:0-26780 GCA_964508085.1 uncultured Saprospiraceae bacterium
TTCTGTATTTTGTAACAATGTTTCTTCTACTCCGATTTCCCCTGGATCACAACTCCTCTCCGGAACATAAGTCGTGTCACTCAACAACAAACTAGTCGTCACTATCACTAAGGAATCGCAGCCTTCTGTATTTTGTAACAATGTTTCTTCTACTCCGATTTCCCCTGGATCACAACTCCTCTCCGGAACATAAGTCGTGTCACTTTGCAATAAAACAGTAGTGGTCACTACAATACTATCACAGCCATTTTCGTCCAATAGACTTTGCGAATTCATTCCAACTTGATTTGAATCACAGGTGAAATCATTTATAAATAAAGTATCTGAAACTGGAAAAACAACAATAGAAATACAAGCCTCCGACTGACCACAGGAATTAATAGCTTCTACACAAACATCTCCTCCTGAAGAACCAGACCAATCCACTTCAATTGTTTCAGAGCCTTCCCCAGAAAGAATAATTGCGTCTGTCGGAACCTGCCAGTCTCCTATCCAACTGCCGATGTCTAGATTGTCTACTGTGTAGATTGCAGCTTCATTGGAAGCACAGGGTGATTGAGGGCCACTGATTTCTGGCAATTCAGGAGCGCCAGTAACTTCAACATAAAGACAATTTGAAGTAAAAAGACCGCAGTTGTTTTCTACGGTAACGCAAACATCACCAGATATTAAAGAGGTGAATTCTATGTCTACAGTCGGCTGCCCTTGTCCCGACAAAATAGTGGCGCCAGGTGGTGCAATCCAGTTAACAAATGTATAGCTTGGATCCAAATCGAAAGTATAGGAAGAAATATCCTCTTGACAGAGAATGGAGAGGCCCGCAACTATTGGTTCAGGTGGACTTTCCTGATTGTTGCTAACCGAAATTGTAAGTGGAGCAGTTTCGCAAGAGACCCCGTTAAACAACTCTGTCATCACTACTGTGTAATCTCCAGCTACACAAACTTCTGGCGTTGGCGTTGTTGCTCCATTTGAGATAAGGCCACCATTAGAAGCCACCCATTGGTAAGAAACAGTCCCGGATATGTTAGATGGATTTGCGTTTAACAATATGCACCCATTCGTTGCGTTGCAATCTATTTCTCCTGGAGCATCCACCATCACCTGAGGATCAAGTACGTTAATCGTCATCTCATCTGTTTCTGTACAAATAGTGGTGAGCGAAAAATCATCCAGTCCAAAATCATTGAGTAAAAGTCCGTTTCCGGAAAATTGATTGGTCAGACAAATTGCTATCGAACTGCTGCCTCCTGAGTTAAAGGTGGTACCGAAATTTTGCCAGGAACAGAGCTGACTGCTGCCGTATGGAGATCCGATGAGAACACCATCTATGGAAAATTGTACGGAAGGCGTACTTAGCGGATTGTAATTAGTCATCCAAGCCCCTAAGGTGTACTCCGTGTTGGGAGAAACGGCAACGGTTTGGCACCAAATGTCCTCAACTCCCCCATCACCATTAATGACCATCTGCTGCCCAGTTCCATCTCCAAAAGTGTGATCGTCACAAGGCGGAGCATTATTTAGCACTAATTCAGGAGAGGTTATAATAGTGTAGGACCCGGGGGAAATCAATCCAAGTGGAGCCCCTGGATCAACGTAACCATAGTCACTTGTAAAATTACTGTTACCCGATTCTAAATCGCCATTTACAAAAAGATTGGTATTATCGGCTTCTTGAACATTCAAGGTATAAGTAATCGTCCCCGTGACTGTAACTGTTGGAGTCAGGTTTGTTGGATCATCTAATCCGGTAGCTGGAGTCCAGAAATAATTAAGGGCATTTCCAGTAAAGGAACCGTTCAGATTAGTACTATTCTGATCAAGACAAAGCGTCTGATCTGGGCCAGCATCTGCGGTAATCGTGCATTGACCTAAGAGTATCGTTTGGGAAATTACGACAACTAATAAACACAGGCTTATTCGTAAAACGAAATGCAAAACGTTTCGGATATTAGATAATTTAAAGTTAAGTTTCATGTATAAGAATGCAATCACAGGATTTCGAGCACTGTGCTGTCTAAAGAGGCGATCTGCCTCATTGGTGGCCCCATTAATTATTATTGAGCTATCTAAAAATCGTCACATCTCCTTTCACCAATAATACATAGCCATCAATAAACTCTACCTCCGTCCAATACACCAGAACACCAGGATTAAAAGGCTCTCCCTTGAAGTATCCATCCCAACCCAATCGTTCATCATTTGGTAAGAAATCAAAATTTTCAAAAACGGCTTCTCCCCAACGATTAAACAATTTCAGACTTTTAATACTCAAAACCTGAGGTCCAGCAAAAATGGTAAAGCCATCGTTTATTCCATCTCCATTCGGACTAAAAGCATTCGGGATATAGACTTCTCTATCTTTAAGTACATTGATTAATATATCGTCTTCTCGCTCACAACCATTTTCATCAAGTAAGAATACCGAATACCTCGTTGTATTAAATGGTCGAACCTCCTGAAGCAAACAAGAATCACAAGAGAGCACACCATCTTCTGCTGTCCAGAGAATCGTATCCAAGGCAAACAGAGGAACATTGGTTTGTGCTAAAATATCAATCTCCTCTCCCAGATTAATCGTGGTCTGATCCGCAAATAAATCCAATGTCAGTGGCAAAGGACTTTCAATCATTGCTAAAGTAGAACCAGTACAACCGTAACTGTCTTGTATACCTATCTCATATTCTCCAGTGCTTAGACTTGGAAAAATAAGCGTACTCTCATAAGTACCACCATCTATTGAATACAGATAAGGCTGCGCCCCTCCAACAGGATTATCAATTAAAATATAACCATCTCCTTCTTCATAACAAGATTCATCCACAGCCGTCAACTCCACTCCAACTGGAGGTGGGGCAGTCAACAAAACGGAGTCTATGGCTATACATCCTTCCCCATCAGTAACCGTTACAAAAGTCCAGGAAGCAGGGAGGAAATTTGCTTGTGGGGTGGTTTCGCCGGTTGACCAACTGTAAATAAAGGGAGCTACTCCCCCACTGTTGACCTCTACTATTGCTTCTCCATTTTCCGAATCCTCACAGGACACCGCAAATCCGTTATAATCGGAAGTAACTTCAGCCGATATTAATTGGGCATCCACTTGGTCTATCATTTCTGTCAAAACAATTGAAGCACCAGTATTAGAAGTAACAGTCACCGAATAAGTACCAATGGCTAGTCCATCGATTGTTGTAGCTTGGTTTACCGAAGTTATTGTTCCTGATCCCAGCGGATTCGTCGTACCTGTTCCTTCCCATTCAAAGGTGTAAGGTGCTTGTCCAAGGGTCACCGTCAAAGTCAGACTTCCTTCATCTTCAGTACAGGAGAGTGTCATTCCGATCAAATTAGCTTCTATATCACAAACCTCAACAGGCAACAAAGTCGTTGTTGTGATCACCAAAGAATCACAGCCAAATTGATTTTGTAACAAACTATTTACAACCCCTACCTCATTCGGATCACAAGTCGTTTCAGGCACATTAGTCACATCACTTGGCAGCAGAGCAGTGGTCGTGATTACCAAAGAATCGCAGCCATTCTGGTTTTGCAAGAGCATCGAAGTCACCCCTACATCGTCAGGATCACAACTGGTGGCTGGAACGTTGGTCGTGTCGCTCTGTAACAATACAGTAGTTATTAAGACCAAACTATCACAACCATTTTGGTTTTGCAAGAGAACCGATGTCACCCCAACATCATTTGGATCACAACTGGTAGCTGGAACATTGGTCGTATCTGAAGCTAAAAAAGTAGTGGTCGTTATTACTAGAGAATCACAGCCTTGAAAAGTACTCAACAATACTTCTACTACGCCAACATCAGCCATATCACAACTCGTTTCCGCAAGGTTGGTGACCGCAGAATCTAATAACATGGTAGTGGTTATAACCAAACTATCACAAGTATTTTGGTTTTGCAGAAGCGTAGAAATAACACCAACTTCTAATGGATCACAACTATATTCTAACAATTCAGTGGTATCACCTAGCAGTAAAGTCGTAGTTTCTACGACAATGGAATCACAACCCAATTGATTCACATATGGAGTATAAACCACTCCTACATCATTGATATCACAACTGGTGTTGGAAATATTAAAAGTATCCGATTCTGAATAGGTAGTGGTTACGATTACCAAACTATCACAACCTTGGAAGGTATTCAAAACCGTTTCCACAACCCCTACTTGATTCAAATCACAACTGGTGTTAGAAATATTAGTGGTCTGGGCATCCCATAAAATGGTATTCGTAATTACCAGACTATCGCAGTTATTTTGGTTTTGCAAAAGCTGTGATGTTATACCTACATCATTAGGATCACAAGAACCTGCGAGCAACTCCGTAGTATCCGATTCTGAAAAGCTTGTAATTGTAATAACCAAACTATCACAACCGTCTTCGTTTTGCAATAACACAGAAGCCGTCCCAACCTCATTCGGATCACAACTACTATCCATTAATTCTGTTGTATCGCTTTCCAGCAAAGTGGTTGTCAGAATGACCAAACTATCGCAACCCAAACTATTTACAAAAAGATTTTCTGTTACACCTACCATATTTGGATCACAACTGGTGTCCATTAAATTAGTAGTATCTATTTCAGAGAAGGTTACTGTCAATACCACAAGACTATCACAATCGTTTTCGTTTTGTAACAAAGTAGAAAAGATTCCTACATCATTTGGATCACAACTGGTGGTCGCCAATTCTGTTGTATCACTTTCCAGAAAAATGGTTGTGGTAATGACTAAACTATCACAATCATTTTGATTTTGTAACAATAGCGTCGTTATACCTACTTCTGTTGGATCACAACTGCTGTCCATTAAGTTTGTTGTATCCGATTCTGCAAAAATAGTGGTAGTGATGACCAAACTATCGCAGTCATTTTGATTTTGTAAAAGAACAGAAACCACTCCTACATCGTTTGGATCACAACTGGTTTGCATCAAATCGGTAGTATCTGAATCTAAGAATGTCGTTGTGGTAATTACTAAAGAATCACAACCATTAAAATTTTGCAACAAGTTATTGACAACACCAACTTCTGTTGGGTCACAACTCGTCTCCATCAATTCAGTTGTATCACTCAGTAATAAATCTGTCGTAATTAGGACTACACTATCGCAACCTTCATTGGTCAACAAAGTATTAAAGACCACTCCTACCAAAGCTGGATCACAATCGGTTAGAAATACCTGAGTGGTATCCAAAGGTTCAAAAATCGTAGTAGTTATAACCAAACTGTCACATTCATTTTGGTTTGACAACAGTACTTCTGTAACTCCTGCTTCGTTTTCATTACAAGTCAACTCCATCAACTCAGTCGTGTCGCTCAATAGTAAAGTAGTCGTTTCTATAACAATAGAATCGCAGCCTAATTGATTTACAAAACTACTGAAAACAACGCCCACTTCATTCGAATCACAACTGGTGTCAAAGACATTAACGGTATCCGATTCTGAAAACATGGTGGTTGTTATCACCAAAGAATCACAGCCTTGAAAAGTACTTAACAGCGTTTCTTCGACGCCCACATTATTAGGGTCACAGGAACTATTACTTATCATTGTTGTATCGCCTAGCAATAGAAGCGTAGTCGTAATCACCAAAGAATCGCAACCATCCTCATTTTGCAACAGCTGTGATACAACACCTACTTCGTTGATATCACAACTCGTTTCTTGTACATTCATCGTATCCGATTCCAACAAGGTTGTTGTCGTAATCACTAAAGAATCGCAGCCATCCTCATTTTGCAATAGCTGTGATACAACACCTACTTCGTCGATATCGCAACTCGTTTCCATCAAATTCATCGTATCCGATTCCAATAAAGTTGTCGTCGTAATCACCAAAGAATCACAACCATCTGCATTTTGCAACAGCTGTGATACAACACCTACTTCATCAGGGGCACAGCTCGTTTCCATCAAATTCATCGTATCCGATTCCAACAATGTTGTCGTTGTAATCACTAAGGAATCGCAACCATCTGTATTTTGCAATAGTTGAGATACAATTCCTGTTTCATTCGGATCACAACTCGTTTCCATTATATTCATCGTATCCGATTCTAGCAAGGTCGTTGTCGTAATCACCAGGGAATCACAACCATCTATATTTACCAATAGCTCAGAAGAAACTCCTGTTTCATTCAGATCACAACTCGTTTCCATTATATTCATCGTATCCGATTCCAGCAAGGTCGTTGTCGTAATCACCAAGGAATCACAACCATCTATATTTACCAATAGCTCAGAAAAAGTTCCTGTTTCATTCGGGTCACAACTCGTTTCCATTACATTCACCGTATCTGATTCTAAAAATATTGTATTAGTGATGACTAAGCTATCACAACCGTCCCCGTTTTGTAACAATATGGATGTAATGCCCACTTCATTCGGATCACAACTGGAATCCAGGAGATTTGTAGTATCACTTTCCAGTAATGTTGTAGTTGTAATGACCAAAGAATCACAGCCGTCTTCGTTTTGTAAAAGAACAGAAGTCACCCCAACATTATTAGGATCGCAACTGGTGTCCGTCAAATTGGTCTGATCACTATCCAATAAAGTAGTCGTTGTGATCACCAAGGAATCACAGCCTTCACTATTTTGTAGCAATATAGAAGTTACTCCTACTTCGTTTGGGTCACAGCTCGTTTCTGATAAATTCGTTGTATCTGATTCTACTAAAGTTACTGTAGTGATAACAGTACTATCACATCCGAAAATATTCATCAACATTTCAGTTGTCATTCCTTCTTGAGTCGGATCGCAGGTAGTAAGGTCAACGTTAGTGGTTGTACTTTCAGACAGAACAACTTCAACACAAACCGGAGGAGAGATATCACATATATTGGTCGCAGTCACACAGACATCACCTCCTGCAGAACCTGTCCAGTCTACGAAAATGAAGTTAGAACCTTGTCCGCCGATAATGTTTGCATCTATAGGAACCGTCCAGTCGAATGAAGAAATAGAAATGTCCCCGGAGACCGCTTCATAATTCACCAAGGCCCCATCGCAAGCAATGAGGGGACCGTCTATTGCCGGTGGCACTGGGACGGCTTGTGCTTCAACATAGAAGCAATTGGAATTCAAAAGACCACATCCATTTTCAACCACTACACAAACATTACCAGACACTGCATTGGCATTCCAACTCACGCTAGCCATTTCTGTACCTTGGCCAGAAACAATGGTTCCGCCCGGAGGGTCTACCCAGGTAATAGTCGTGTAGGCAATGTTAGGAAGTATTTCATAAAAGGTAATGTCTCCTCCACAAATCACATCCGGCCCAGTAATAATAGGCGCAGGTGGGTCTACTAAATTAGAATTGACAGTTACCGAAAGTGAATTGGCGTTACACAACAAAGAATTTTCGGTATTGTCTAGATTTAAAGTATAAGTCCCTGCTGCGCAAACAACGGGCATTAAAGTATTTTCGCCACTTTGTATGAATCCACCATTAGAAGCTGTCCATTGGTAATTCACATTAGGGCCAATAGTCGAACCTGTTGCATCTAAAGTAATACAATCATTAGGATCATTACAATCTAACTCTCCGGGTTGGGCAATGACAATTTCTGCAGGTACGACAACCAGATCAGTAATAACAATACTATCACAACCATTATAAGCTAGGAAAACATCATTATAAATACCGGCCATTGTTTGCGAACCTCCACCTGCGAAATAACTATCACCTTGACAGATGGCTGCATGAACTGTATCGATACTACCTGCAGTATAAGAACCGCCAGGACAAGCGTACTGAATGTTATTGGCACCTCCTGTAGAAGATGCAAAACCACAGTAAACCATGTTACTCCCATTGAAGCAATTGACAATTGGATCATAAGTACCTGAAAGAATTTGCCCGCCGTCGAAGAATACCGTATAGCTACTCGTCCCCGGATCCCAGCTGAAGGTTACGGTGTGTTCCAACCCATCCTCGATATTCCCCAAAGTCACTGGCCCACTGATGGGAGCAGACATGTCTCCATTTACGTTTACTGCTGCATGATCTTGTGCCGGATCATTTTGACTTCCATTTTGATAGGTGTCGAATTCTATGATAAAGGTATTATTCACTCCTCCGATCCCGATAAGTTCTCCGCCGGTACCACAAGTTCCTGGCCCAGCAGGATTGTTATGGTAAACCAGACAGATTCCATCCGCACCGCCATCATCGGTTCCAAAATATAAAGTAGATGTAGTTGTAAAAGGATTGTTAAAATCTACAAGGTCATTGGCCCAAGCGCAACCAAGTTGATTATTCTGATCAGTTGTTAATTGTATACAACTGTTGTCTCCGTTTTGTGGGCTGTTAAAAGCGTTACCGACTAAGGAATAGGAAGGTAGAGAAACGGGGGCATCAGAAATTCTAAATTCGAAGGTTCCGTTAGAAGAAGCGGGCTCTGGCCAAAAACGAATATAATAGGTTTGCCCTGGTGTCAGGTTGTAAACAGTTGCCCCCGGCATAACACTATTTCCACAAACATCATCTTCATAACAACCAATTTGCGTCAAATTGCTGCAAGGACCTTCGTAGATCGCCATCGCAGCATTTGTAATGGTTCCTGCCAGTGATCCAATATAAAAAGTACCTGTTCCTGTAGCTGTCACCTCAAACCAAAAATCAGGACCAACAGCTACACCACAACCTGGGAAAGGAATACCTGAACCACCGTTACCGGAATTGGTAAAGGTTTGAAAACTAGTCATATTTGCAGTTACAGGAGTTGCGGTACAAGGAGTATCACCGGCAAAGATGATGTTTGAATAGAAATTTAGGAATAGAAAGAGGATTCCTATCGTTGCCTGTAAATGTTGGTTCATTGTAATTCGTTCTCGTTCTGGGTGATTGTAAATACCTTTGAGATCAGCTACTTTGTAACCTATTTTAGGTAGAAGCAATGATTCGTTTTAGTAAAAAATAGAATAAAGTAGCTGAAATTTTTCTTTCTCTATTAAAAGAGATTTGAAGATACGAATTTTCGGGGATAATAAGGATGGTATTTAAAACATGTCGCCTAATAAAATATTTTCAAAAAAAACAGAACCCAGGCCATAAAAATGACCTGGGTTCTGTTCCAATTAAACTGAGTATACAAAGTGAAATCTACTTCAACAAACTCACATCCCCTTTAAAAAACTTCTTATAGCCATCCACAAACTCCACCTCAGCCCAGAACACAAACACCGCCGGATTCATCAACTCCCCTCTAAACATACCGCCCCAGCCATAAGCAGGATCATTCGGCTGGAAATCCTCCGCTTGGAAAACCATCTCTCCCCAACGGTTATAAATCTGGAAATGATTGACCTTTTCAATACCGATTTCAGCACCATAGATCATAAATAGATCATTATCTCCATCACCATTCGGGCTAAAAGCATTCGGAATATAAACCTTTCGATCCTTGTCCAAGTCAAGACGAATTTGTGCTTTGTCTTCGCAGCCATTTTCATTGACCACTGTTACCTCATAGGTTGTCGTTTCTGTTGGATTTGCATAAGGATCTAAACAATTGGTACAGCTTAAAGAATCAGTTGGCGTCCACATTATCGTATCAATTTCCCAAGTTGGAATATTGGTTACTGCTAAAAGTTGTGCATCTGCGCCTAGCTGAATTCCTACAACCGGCTCATTTGCCAAGACTTCTACAGGGACTACATCTGGAATGTAAATAGATTGTTGGAATTCACATCCGATGGCATCCTGAATCAATACATCGTAATTTCCTGAAAACAATACAAAACTGGAATCTGGGTAGAACGTATTTCCATTGTCAATCGAGTAAGTATAAGGTGGAGTTCCTCCTGTTATGGATACCACGCTCAAATTCCCTGTTTCGCCATGACAAAGTGGCGGCTCGGGTAATACCGCTGCAGCGGTGGGAGCCGCTTCATTTTCCAGTACTTCGGTAATCGCAATTTCGGTACAACCATTTTGGGTGTTTGTAACCACCAACTGGTAAGAACCTGGTCCATTAACAGTTGGAGATAATCCTGTGGTACCGGAAACAATACTTGGTCCGGTCCATTCATAGGTAAAAACATTTCCTTGGGAAGAACCATTCCCACTTAGGCTAACTACTTCAGTGATACAATCCAGGTCATCTCCGGTAGCAGCAGCAGCATCTGGTTCTTCGACATCTTCCGTAACTGTAATACTTGCTTCTGATGTACAGCCATTGTCCTGATTCGTAACCAGCAGTGTATAAGTGCCGGGGGTATTGATATCTGGAGTCAGCGTACCTTGTCCGCTATTTATATTTCCTGTCCAGTTGTAACTAAAATTGCCATTCGTAGAAGAGCCATTTCCGTCCAATTGGAATTCAACTAAATTACAAGTCAATACTGGTGGGGCTGCTATGTTAACCATTGGATCAGCCTGATTTATTGTTACTTCAAATTCTGTATTTTCCACACAACCGTTTAAAGTATTCACCACTACTAAGGTATAGGTGCCTTCTTCTCCTGCTTCTATTTGGGAAGCAGTAGCCGATCCCAGGATAGTACCATTTGTTGTACTCCATTGGAATTCCAGATTACCAAAAGGTGTAGAAGAGCCAGCATCTAGGACTACTAACGCATTGTTACAATCAATTACAGCGGGACCAAGTGCAATAATATCCGGGTTCGGCGGATCTTCATTTTCTTCCACTAAAACGGTCGTTTGAGCAGAGCAACTATTGGAGACATCGGAGACCACTAAAGTATATAAACCCGGAGTTGTAACATCTATGTTAGCTGTTGAACCAACGGGTTGCCCTAGTTCGTTTGACCATTCATAGGTGATATTCGTTCCTGCACTCGATCCGCCACCATTTATTTCCACTAAATCTATTTCACAAGTCAACAATGCTGCTACATTGGCATCCGCTACGGGGAGATTGTCATCCGGAATAACTGTCACCGTGGAAAGCGCTTCACAACCATTAGAACCATCAGTTACTACTAAAGTATACAAACCAGCAGCAGCAACATCTAAGGATGAAGTATTCCCAATGGAAACATCGTTTTCATCAAACCATTCATAAGATAAATCATCTCCTGTTCCCGAACCACTTAGGAGGACAGAGGCAACCGTACAAGTAAGTACATCTGCTTCACCTGCATCTGCTGTTGGGTCATTTATATTCTGTGGAACTTCTACGTTTACAGCATCTGTACATCCGTTGTTTGGATCGATGATATGTAAGGTATAAATACCGGGGGCATTAACGGTAATCTCCTCTGTATTCGCTATCATAGTACTAGAAGCATCTTCCCATTCGTAGATCAAATCACCACTAACGCTAGAGGAGCCCAAACCAGATAACAATACTTCTTCAACGATACAAGTCAACTCCTCCGGACTGGCGATTGCCGCGGAAGGTAGATTCTCATCAGGAATTACCTCTACTTGCGAAGTAGAAAGGCAACCGTTATCCAAATCCAAAACATCCAAGGTGTAAATCCCTGCAGAAGTCACCATCATATTCATGTTATTGCCGATTTCTACTCCCTGATCATCGTACCAACTGTATTGGATATTGCTACCAATTGAGGAATTGGAACCGCTCAACATAATGCTCGTTGTTTCACAAGTTAGGGTATCAGAAGAACCTGCATCGGCTATTGGGTCACCAATACTTTGCCCAACTGTGACACTAGCAAAATCAGAACAATTGTTTGAGCTGTTATTTACCGTAAGGGTATATGTACCAGGGTTTACTACGGAAAGTTCTACGTCAGTACCTATAACATTCCCATCATCATCTGACCAGCTATAATTGATATCTGAACCAGTCGAAGTACTTCCACCACCCAGTAAAATTTCTACCAGACTACAAGTCAAGGTTCCGCCTGGTCCTGGATCAACAGCTGGAATTTCTACAAACTCCGCAACCTCAGCACTGGAAGTAGAATTACAATCATTCGCCGTATCAAAAACAGTTAAGGTATAAATCCCCGCATCTGTGGTTTCAAAAGTTGGGGTTGTCGCTACCACCGTTCCGGCAGCATTAACCCATTCGTAAGAGATCGTGTTTCCTGTAGTGGTTTGCGTTCCACCTAAAGTAACCATATCCACTGAGCAGTTAATGTTTCCTCCTGGGCCTGCATCGGCTACTGGAATGTTTGCATCTAATGCCACGGTAACTTCCGCCATATCCGTACAACCATTTTCTCCCGTTATGAGTAGCTGGTAAATTCCTGCTTCTGATACATCGATAATCGCTTCGGTCCCAACGGTTACTCCGCCTGGGTTCACCCATTCATAAGTAACTTGTCCAGATGGTACAGTACTATTAGATCCATTTAAGGAAACCATATCTATATCGCAAGTTAACATTTGTTCTTGTCCCGCATCAGCCGTTGGCAGTGCCAGATCGTCGGTAACCACTACCTGTGATTCCGCACTACAACCATTGCTTCCATCAGAAACCAACAAGGTATATGTTCCGGTTTGATCAACATCTAGAGTTTGCCCGCTTCCTATTGGCGTTCCGGTTTGATCCAACCATTGATAACTGATATCTGCTCCTATAGAACTTCCAGAGCCATCCAGCGTCACCTCAATAATATTACAATTAATCATTGCCGGAGGTCCAGCATCTGAAGAAGGCAGGCCTTCATCCTGATCAATCATTACACTTGCAGATGATTCGCAATTGTTATTTCCATTAAAAACGGTAAGTGTATAATTTCCTGAGCTTGTCGCTTCGTAAGTAGCCGTGGTCGCTACAATGTCTCCAGCATCATCTGTCCACTCGTAAGTAATGCCTACTCCTTGAGAAGTATTAGCACCTCCAATAAGAATCTGAGTTGTTGTACAATCCAAATTACCAGACAAGCCTGGATCAGCGATTGGCAATTCATTATCCTGATCAACGATAACCGTCGCCAGATCAGTACAACCATTCGCAGCCATTACTTCCAACTGATAAGTTCCAATATCAGCTACATCTACAGTTTCATTGTTAGAAATAACATTTCCATCTGCATCTGTCCAAACGAAAGCGGTGGCACCTGTACTTCCACTCCCGTTTAAGGTAACCATATCCGTATTACAATCTAAGGTTGGACTAAGCCCCGGATCAGCAAAAGGAGGTATATTATCTTCCGCTACTTCTACAGAAGCCGTAGCTGTACATCCGTTATTATCATTATTTACAATAAAAGTATAAGTTCCAGGATCTGCAACTTCTATGCTTAGATCCGTGCTAATTTGCATGCCGCTTGGATCCAACCACTCGTAGCTAAAATCTGTTCCTGAAGAGGAAGCAGAACCATCTAGAACAGCAGAAAAAATCTGACAATCTAAGGTAGCTCCGGACCCCGCGTTTGCTACTGGCAGCTCAGCATCTGGCTCGACAGTAGTAGTCGATAGCGCAGTACAGCCATTTTCTGTATTGGTAACTAAAAGGGTATACGTTCCGGTTTGATCAACTTGTATACTTGTTGTTGTTCCGACTACTACCCCACCAGTGTTCGTCCACTCGTAACTGATGTTATTACCAGAAGTAGAAGCACTTCCGTCTAGTGAAACCAAGGTTACATCACAAGTCAACAGCCCTATCGGACCAGCATTGGATGCTGGTAACAATATGTTTTCGGTGACCGTAACAGGCATTTCAGCGGTACAACCATTATCGTCATTAGTCACAACGAAAGTATAGACTCCTGTTTCTGAAACTGGAATTTCGACATCTGTTCCTATTGGTGAACCACTGGAATCGAGCCATTGATAACTGAGAGAGCCTCCGTTTATAGCCGTTCCTGATCCAGTCAAATTCACAATTTGGTTATCACAAGTTATTGGGCCATCTACTGCTGTGGCAACAGCTGGTAGTTCTTCATTTGTTCCTACTGTGGTTTGAATTTCAGCGGTACAACCGCTAGAGCCATTAGTCACAATGAGTGTATAAGTTCCAGGGGCATCAACATCGACTGTGTTTCCGGATCCGAGAGGAGCACCGGAGGGATCCAGCCATTCTAAGCCAATTGTTCCGGTGCCTGAAGAACCAGAGCCGTCAAGGGTTACAGTTTCTATAACACAATCCAATAAGCCAGGTGTCTCTATTTGTGGAATCGGTAACTCCAAGTTTTCTTCTACAACAACAGGTGTTTCTGCTGTACAGCCATTGGCTAGGTCAGTAATAATTAAAGTATAAGTTCCGGCTCCGGCTACCTCTTGTGTTTCGTCACTGCCCAACGGTGTGCCGCCTTCAAACCAAGCATAAGTTAAGTCTCCGCCTCCCGATGATCCAGATCCATCTAAGAATACAACATCACTATTACAATTTACAATTCCATCCGGTACTGCTACCGCTTCAGGTTCAGCTACTATTGAAGTCACGTCTACAGTGACGGTAGCGGTACAACCATTTTCGGAATTAGTTATGTTCAAAGTATAAGTTCCTTCTTCCATTGCATCAAGAGAAGATTCATTCCCTGCCATGCCGCCACTTGGATCAATCCATTCGTATTCTAAAGTACCAAAAGGAGAAGAGAAACTTCCATCCAGTGTAACCATGGTTTCATCACAAGAAAGTTCACCAAGTGGTTCTGCGACTGCCACGGGGATATCTACAAGGTCTGCCACTAATACAGAAGACTCTGCGGAACAGTCATTATCAAGGTTGGTCACCATAAAAGTATAGATGCCTCCCTCATTAACCTCTATTTCATTATTAGATGTAATTAAATCTCCTGCGGGGTCGAACCAACCGATCTCGATATTCCCTGTTGCATCGGTAGAAGCGGAGAGTGTAGAGAGATCATTAATACAAGTTAGTCCCAATGGAGGTACGATATCAATAGCTGGAATTTCTGCATCTGGTGTTACAACGACAAGAGATTCGGCAGAACAACCATTATCTGGATCTGTAACGATTAGAGTATAGCTTCCAGCTTCTGTTACATCTAGTGTTTCTCCAGAGCCCATCAAAACACCTCCAGAGTTATACCATTCCAACACTGTGCTTCCGCTCGTACTTGAGCCTGAACCAGTCAGTGTTGCGAATTCTGAAGCACAAGTGAGTGTTGCAGCGGCTCCTGCATCAGCTACTGGTAAAGTGATATTTTCTGAAACAGGTATCATCATTTCAGCGGTACAGCCGTTTCCTGTTCCAGTTACTAAAATAGAATAGGTTCCTATTTCGGTGACGATGATATCTGAAGCAGAGCCTAATGGGGCTCCACTAGGGCCAAACCATTCAAATTGATTGCCATTGCCTCCGGCACCTGTGCTCAAGGTCACAAAGGTTTCTGCACAAGTAAGCAGACCATCCACGTTGGCATCTACTGGAGGAGGTACTAAATCCTGAGTTACGGTAACCGCTTGTTCATTGGTGCAACCATTGGCATCATCAGTGACCACTAAAACAAATGTGCCCGGAGCATTTACTGAAATTTCTGTTCCACCTCCCAAAGGACCGCCACTACTGTCAAACCATGCTAAAGTTGTGCTTCCGCCACTAGCAGAAGAACCAGAACCGGTAATAGATGTAGTAATAATGTTACAATCTAATACTTCAGGTGGATCTATTTGAGGTGTTGGTAAGACTATATTTTCAGGAACATCTACGGCTAGTTGATTTGTACAGCCATTTGCGTCATCAGTTACGACCAGAGTATATCCACCGGGGTTTGTTACATCTATTGTTGGGCCGTTTCCTACAGGGCTTCCACTACCATCTAACCATTGATAGGTTATCGCACCAGAACCAGACGATCCACTACCATCAATAGTAACCATTCCTTGGTTACAAGTAATCATTCCATCAATAGTAGCGTCAGGCGTTGGTAGTTCAATGGCCTGTGTTACTTCGACTGCCACTTCTGTTGTACAACCGTTGGTATCATCGGTCACTACGAAAAGATAACTACCCACCGTGTTAACCAGGACATCTCCTGTAGTAGAAATAGGGGCTCCTGCACCATCTAACCATTGGTAGGAAACCGGAGCTCCATTAGCACTAGAGCCAGAGCCTGTCAAATTGATTTCCGTTGCAGCACAATTGAGCACTCCTCCGTTGGCACTGGCCGTAGGTTCTGCAGTATTCCCTGTAATCACTCCGACTGTTTCTTCCGTACAAGAATTGAGATCAGTAACGGTCACTGTATAAGTACCTGCTGGAAATCCATTCAAATCCTGGGTTGTTTCTCCATTATCCCATTCGTAAATATAACCAGGCATACCTCCACTCACTGTAAGATCAATGTTACCACCATTAGGGTTAGCACAATTCACTTCAGTAGTAGCTACAGCACTAAGATCGATCAGAGGAGGTTCAACAATCGTATAGGTATTCTCTTGAGTACAACCATTAAGATCTGAGACAAATACGGTATAAGTTCCTCCTGCCAATCCTGCTATTGTTTCTGTTTCTTCACCATTATCCCAGAAGTAGGAATAAGGTTCAATTCCACCAACAGCAGCGACAGAGATAACACCATCCATCGCATTGGCACAAGTCGGATCGTAAGTGACTTCTAGCAGCTCTATAAATGTATCCTCTACTGTGGCAAATCCTGAGACCGTTCCTTCGCAGACTCCAGCAATAGAACCGGAGGTAACGGAGGCGAGTTCATAAGTTCCAACTTGATCTATTGGCAGTTGATAAGGGTTTTCGCTGGTGACAACGGGGCCATAAACGGTACCGTCAACGTAGTATAAGAATTCCCACGGTCCATCTCCAGTGAAGGTGACATCTACAAATCCTGAGGGATTTTCTCCACAGATCACAACGGAACCCGCTATCTCTGCAGTTGGTTCAGGAATAACGATGACATTAATAGTATCATCTATTGAATTATTACAGACATCTGTGATTGTGATATAATAGGTCTGATCAAAAGTTTGACTAATGTTTATAGTTGGTGATTGCGCTCCATTGCTCCAAAAGTAGTTATAATCTGGCACCCCTCCGGCCACATCGGGGCCTATGGTTGCGAATGCTTCATTACAAAACACCAGGTCCTCTGTAATAGAGACCATAGGGTCTACATCGTTAATTAAAATTTCGACGGAAGCGCCTTCGCAAGAACAAGCATTACTCAAAATTAAGATTATAGATTCTGTACCCTCTGTTACAAAATCCTCATAAACCTCGAAAGGAATACTAACGGAGGTTAATCCCGCAGGAATAGTGACCGGATTAGGAATTGAGCTATAATCCACCCCATCTAAAGCAGTACTTGCAGGATCAAATTCATAGCTAATTACAAAATCAAGAGACAAATCACTGTCTGCATCTCTCTCAAAAATAAGGAAACCGTTTGAACACCCTTCGTAAACTGCCTCTCCCTCAACATACCCAGGAATATCTACTTGGACTTCAGCTGTTCCTCCCGCATTAAAACTATTCGCTCCTAAGAATACACCGGAATCAAGAATTTGGTCACCTACATCAGATACGACCATTCGGATGTGATAGGTTTCACAAGGAATTACGTTAGCCGTTGCTGTAAGGACAGTAGTGTAACCATCGTATTGAATATCTGTTGGGTTTGTAATAACACCATTACAATTATTAGCATTACCATTAAAGTAGGCTGTATTAAGGTTATGGTTTACGGTATTGATGGCGACATAACTTCCCGCGCCAGGCACTATTGCTATGTTTTCCGCACCATTTGTAAAAGGGCCACCGATTCCTGGACCACTTATAAAAAAGCCGAAGACATCATTAAAAGTACTTCCTACGTATTCGCAATACTCTTCAGAGCCGAAAGCATATTGGAAATTAATCAAATCTACCGTTGGTGTAAAGTCAAATTCGATACCGCAAGCATCGAAAATAGTTCCTGCTCCTAGCAGTGCTAAATCCGGATCACCATCCGCACCGGGCAAGGAACTACCAGCGCCACCGGAGTTGTTAGGTCCTGGTGCATTTGTAATATCTCCACTAGCGAGAATGACCCCATCTTCCAAACCAATGGAAGTCGACCCAGCGGAAAAGTGCCCTACTCCAGCTGCATTTCCAATCAATTGTACATTTGTTACATCAAAACAACCACCGCCAATAAATACTTCTTCAATAAGCTGAGTAACAGAATAATTAAAATCTACAGACAATACTGCCATTCTAGATAAATCAGACATGTTTGCTGGATTTCTATCTTCATCTGAACTGGCAATACAGGACAGATTAAGCAGCGACAAAACAGCTTGATCTGCCCGAGCAGGTGTGCAACCGTTATTAGAAACATGGAACATTTCGGAACTGCTGGTTGCCCGAAAACTTATGAATTGATTTAGCCCCCCTTCGTTTGTATCCTGAACAACAGCCGCAACAGAGCCGTCAAGAGAATACGCATCTATTTGATAAGCGCAATCACTTTCTATATTGAAAGGATTAATCAGCAATTCATAATGGTCACCAGGGCGAAGACCATTCAGAGTAATGATGCTTTCGGAAACAGTCATATCAAAAAGATAACGATCTGCTTTTACAGCGTCTACATCAAGTTCTTGATGATTAAGCTGATAAGCTGTTGTTTGCTGAGCAAAGGAACAGGTTCCAACAAATAAGAAAAGCAAGCTTAGAAACTGCTGATAGGAGTATCCTTTTTTCATAATGAGTGCTGCGTTTTTGGTTGTTAATCGTTCAAAATAATACACGCTTACGCTGAAGCTTCGACGTTGAAGACAGCCTTAGAGCTTTATTTGAAAACTTGCAAGTAGCAAAGTTAATTTTTTGTTGTTGCTGAGATTGCTAATTAACCAAGTTCTTTTATATCAGATGCCATAAGAAGGACATATCCTTCTGATAAAGTCAGAACTCGTATTTTTTTGTGTTAAGATAAGATCGAATTGGATACAAGGTAGAGTTCGCTTAATAGTTAACGCTATGACCTTGACAAAAGGGAAGGGTGTTAAGTCTAGAATTGTTTTAGGGGGCTATAAAACTATTTTCAACTTAAGCTGAAGACAGTCAATTTAAAATCAAAATACCAATGTAGTATATTCTAGTAACTCTCTTTCCCAATATAATATGTAGATGGATATATAATTCCTTACAAATATAAGGTAAGCCCAATATAAATTGAAATTAATAATAACAAATATAGCTAAAGAGGGTATTTTGATAGCTAGAAGGGGGATAATGTCTCTATTCTTACTTTTAAAACCTGGACTTTAGCAAAGATTCTTTAGCTTTTAAAAGTAAAATCAGATACTTAGTCATTTTATAGCGGATGAATAAGGACGCTTTTAGGCTATGCCGAAGGACAGCGTTCCCTGAATCAGATTCAACACTTTTAAGTATAAAAAGTAAAAAGTTTAATTTTTTTTGAGGTAATCCACAACGCTTTCGGAATTGGTAGGATAGATAGAGTTGAAAGCAATTGCGAACTAATTATAAATCAAGGATCAGCGTTTAAAACAATCTCTGATTCTAAAACAGAAAAAAATGATCAGCTTTAAAAAATTAATACTCCCTTTAGTTGTACTTCTTTTAGCCTTTAGTTCTTGTAAGAAAGATGAGATTACTGATGAAACCGTAATTATCAATCCTCCTGCGACTGTATTTGTTAGTGGCTCTATCAGTGGTGTGGTATTGGATGCAAATCACCAACCGCTTTTAGGAGCAAACGTTTCCGTCGGTTCTAGTACTGTAATCTCAGATGAAAACGGTGTTTTTATTTTTAGAGACATTCAGTTGGCAGATCGTGGTGCTTTAGTAACCGCAGAGAAAGAAGGCTATTTTTATAACGCGAAATTTGTCCGACCGACTTTAAATAAAATGTCTTTCACCAAATTCAAACTAACAGAAAAGGCACTTTCCGGATCTTTTGAATCAACATTGGGGGGAACGATTACTACGAATGGAAATGCCAAGGTCAGTCTTCCGGCAAATGGAATAAAGATGGAGAATGGAGGTGCTTACAATGGCGAAGTCAATGTTTACGCTACCTGGATAGACCCAACTGGTGAAGATTTATATTTGGAAATGCCTGGTGATTTAAGGGGTATGAACACGACAGAAGAACAGGTTCAGCTGACCTCTTACGGCATGATTGGTGTGGAGCTCGAAGACAATAGTGGCCAGGCTTTGAATCTCGCAGACGGACAGACCGCTACTATCGAGATGCCGATTCCCAACACCTTGTTAGGAAATGCATATGGAAGCAGTAACCAATGGCTATATAAAAATGGAATATAATGTTACTTATTCTATTATTCCGTTGAATAGTGATGGTAGTTTTAGTAGTACTAATAATATCTGTTCTGAGACCGATGTAACCCTTACCGGTTTTGATCTTACGGAATTCAAACAAAGTTCGCCACAATCATTTGATGTAAGTACTGTAGCCACTTTAGATGCAGGAGTTATTAGCGCTTGTGATGACATAGATGAATATTTCATTTCTAATATTGGAAGTCAAACGGCCACTTATTTTAATATTAACGCTGAAATCATCCTTGCAAGTAATGAGATAACTGTTATTGCTCAAGATAGAACTAATTCAATGAATGGTTATATCTTAGTTAGAGTTCCTAATGCAACTGAAGTCAACACCGCTTATACGCCTAGTTCTGTTCAGGGAATCATTGGAGATTTCACAACTGATTTTGTTGATTGTATAGATTCAGCATGTGATAATATGACTGTTACCTACCAGTCCTTGGATTATACGAATCCTGGAGATGTTCTTCAGGGTACCTAACCGCGACAGATACAGACGCAATTTGGGAAGGTATTCTGGCGAAACAAGCAGATGAAAAACAGCCTGAACGACGGTTTTTCTGGTGGTGGTTTATGGGCGGACTACTAGTAATAATTGGCCTCATTAGCTATGCAACGCTTTGCAAAAACGAACCATTAAACAATACTTTTGCAGACAAAACTGAAAACGCCATTAACAGTAGCGAGGATCATATAAACAACAAAATCACAATAGATAACAATAAAGCCACATCAACCGAAGACAAAGACACAGATATCATTTCTAAAGAAGAAAACAGAAATAAAGAGGAATCAAATTTAGCAACAGTAAACAAGGATATTGAACTAAAATCAGCACTGACCACAAGTAAGACACCAAAGAAAAAGATAGCTTCCAAAACGAAGATAGTAGACAACACTATTGATCAACAAAATACAAAGTCAACTAATGAAAATCTGACTTCCTCTTTAATGAAAAATGGAGACCTTAAAGAGGAAATTAGCAGCAATAAGGCAAACATTACGACTAGTAATAACGAGAGCGAACTAAAATCAGATCAACACACCGACAATTATAACAGCAATATTCCCCCTGAAGATAAGCCCAAAACTAAATTAGCATTAATAGAAAAAAAGTCCGATTCACCTTCTAATAACCCCATTTCTTCACTGAGCCCAAATCGTTTTAAAAAAGAAAACCCTAACAATTCTACTACAAGTTTAACGCTACAATCCTTATTGGCTCAGTTGGAAAACAACATGCTTCTCCCTTTAATGACAGAGGAAAAATTCCCAGAGCTACTTCCTCCTACGATTAAGCCCAAGAAAAAACCATCACCATTAAGTATCGGTTTCCATTTCGGTTATGGTTTTGCCAAAAAACAATTGAAAGCTAGAACTTCAGATCAAGAATCTACAGCCTATCTAGAACTACGGAAAGACAGTGAAACAGCCATGCAAGTCCTCAGCAGTGGATTTGATTTGGCCTACCAATTCAAATCTGGTTTTTATGCAAAAGCTGGTTTACAATTTGAGCAAATTACAGAACGTTTCGACTACAGTAAAATCACAACAACTCCATTCTTCAACGACACCGCAACCTATGCACTTTATTATAACATGAATGGATCTATTGAAAAAGACTCAGGTACCGAATCAATGTCTGTTAGAACACAGACTCGAAAAATCTACAATCGATACCGAACAGTTGATCTTCCTTTTAGTATTGGTTATCAGCCTATTACAAAGAAAAATCTTAACTGGTTTGTCGAAACAGGCGTTTCAGTCAACCTGAGTTTCCTACCTCGTGGAGAGATTCTGGACTACGATGAAGCGGATCGAATTGACCTTTCCTCCACTTCTTACTTGAAAAAGAATATTGGATTGAGTTTGACTGCAGGTGTTGGTCTTTCTTATCGATTGACGAAGGATGTTTCTATTTGGATGAGTCCGAAATTTAGACTGCCTTTGACGGAGATAACGATTCAGGAGTATCTTTTGGAGCAGCAGTTTTTGCGTGGAGTGGTAGAGGTTGGTGTGCGCCTGCGTTTGTAGAGGCTGTCCTTCCTCTCTAGGAGCTTGGGGCCGCTCTCCGCTCACGAGCCACGCTCCCCAACTTTCAAGTCTGGGTAAATGATGGTTCGACTCTTCCAAAGTTTTGGGTGGAAGTGACCTGAGGACACGCCAATCTTGTGTGATGGGATATCGAAGAACATGAAAAATAGACGTGGGATTTGCTTTTTTTGTTTTGTTTTATCTTTGATGAGATAAATAGACTACTTTTATACTAGATATAATTTGAACTAAAACCAAAATAACATGAATCAACTTAGAAAACTTTCCTACTTTTTTCTGATTTCTTTATTTCTTTTCAGCGCTTGTAAAAACGATGATTCTCCTGCGCTCGATGATCCTATCATCATGGAAGATGACACTGTACTTCCTCCCCCACCCACTGCTTCCTATGTAAATGGCTCTATTAGTGGAACTGTTATTGACAAAGCTGGAAATGCGCTGGCAGACGTAAACATAGTCTCCAACAACAATACTACGACTACAGATCAAAATGGAGTTTTTGCTTTTAAAGACATTCAACTTAATAGCTTTGGTGCTTTGGTAACCGCCGAAAAAGATGGCTACTATTATAATGCTAAAGTTATTCGTCCGGAAAAGGATAAAATGGCTTTCACCAAAATTATGTTGTTGGAAAAAACATTGAGTGGCACAGTGAATACCAACAGCGGAGGAAAAGTTATGACTAACGGAGATGCTTCTGTTGATCTTCCAGCAAACGGTATAAAAAACGCTGATGGTACCACTTACACCGGAAACGTAAACGTATATGCCACTTGGCTGGATCCTACCTCTGAAGATTTATTCCTTGAAATGCCCGGTGATCTTCGCGCTACCGACATCAACAATAGTCAAGTACAATTGAGGACTTTTGGAATGATAGGCGTTGAGTTGGAAGGTGATGGAGGCGAACCCTTAAACTTGGCTGACGGACAAACGGCGACTATCGAATTACCCGTTCCCAATGAATTGTTAGCGGATGCTCCTGCGACTATTCCTTTATGGCATTTTGATGAAGCAACCGGATATTGGGTTGAAGAAGGGGAAGCGACTTTACAGGGAAACAAGTATATTGGAACGGTGAAACATTTTTCTTTTTGGAATTGTGACATACCTGGTGATTTTATTGATTTGAGTGGAACGGTGATTAGTGAAGCTGGTGGTGTAGGAGGATTGTTGGTAGAAGTTTCGGTAGGTACAAATGGAGCTAGTGGTTATGGTTATACCAATGAAGATGGATTCTTCAATGGCTATGTCCCTGGCAATCAAGCGCTAAGCATCAAGGTCTATGACGACTGTGGTGTGGAAATTTATTCCGCGGAGATCGGACCTTTTACTATGGACACCGAATTGGATAATATTGTGGTGAATCCAGCTTATGAATTTGTTACTTTTTCTGGTACATTGAATTGTAATGGAGCCGGAGTTAGCAATGGCTATGTAAAGATTGATTTTGGGGCTAACCAATCAATTATCCCTGTAGATAGTGATGGTAATTTTAGTGCGAATCTAAGTGTTTGCTCTGCTACCGAAGTAAGTGTTACTGGTTATGATTTAAATGAATTGCAACAAAGTACAGCCCTTAGCTATACTATTGATGGTTTAACAGAATTAGAGCTTGGTAGTCTTAATGTTTGCGAGATAGCATTCGATGAATATTTTATTACTACTGTTAATGGTAGCACTTTTACCGCCACCGAACTGGAGACCTTTGCTGACACCATAGGTATATCCGAAATGTTTATGCTCGCTAGTAGTCCAACTGCTGAAATCTTTTTCCACGCTGATTATTTAGGACTAAATATACCTTCAGAAATTATTGTTTTTGATGGCAGCTTTATTAACAACACTCAAGACATTCACGTCTCTGATTCTGGAGTTGGTGCATTGATACTGACCTTCACAGCATATGATCCGAACCCTGGCGGAGTTATTCAAGGTACGTTGAATGGTCAGGTTCTGAACGTTGATACTGGGAACATGGTACCGATGACCGCGGAGTTCAAGTTCATAGTCGATTAGATATTGTATTCTTTAAGATGAGGTAAAAGGCCTGGGACACGATTTTGTGTTTCGGGCCTTTTTTAGTGCTCCTTGCAACATTTATCAATCTGATCCGCATAGATTAATAGGGCTTATTCATATATGCCCCACTCTTCTATAATTCAGCCTAATAATTCAGTGATAAAATCCAAAGCAATGAAAAAGCTAAAAAAACTTTCCTTTCTTACCTTAATCAGTCTCTTATTTATTACAGCTTGTAAAAAAGACGACGACAGCCCCCAATCAATTATAGAAAACCTCGCTCCACCAGCTCCATCCTATGTCAGTGCATCTGTTATGGGAACGGTCATAAACAAAGCTGGCTCCCCAATCCAAAACGTGATCATATCAGCAAACAACAATACCACAACAACCGACGAAAACGGTGTCTTTCTGTTCAACGATATCCAAGTCAATGAACATGGAGGCTTAATAACGGCAGAGAAAGATGGCTTTTATTACAATGCCAAAATGATCCGTCCGAAAAAAAACAAAATGACTTTCACTAAAATCATGTTAATAGAAAAAACGGTTACTGGAACGGTACCCGCTAGTATAGGCGGAAAAGTTACAACGAATGGCGATGCATCTGTTGAGCTTCCTGCTAATGGGTTTAAAATGGAAAATGGAAACAATTATGATGGAATTGTCAACGTCTATGCCCATTGGATAGACCCTACTTCAGAGAATTTGCATCTTGAAATGCCAGGTGACCTTCGTGCCATTAATCTCGAAAACAACCAAGTCCAATTAATTACTTTTGGAATGATCAGTGTAGAGTTGGAAGGCATCAATGGTCAATCTCTAAATCTTGCAGATGGACAAACAGCAACAATTGAATTACCAGTTCCCAGTGAATTGTTAGCGAATGCACCAAGTACAATTCCATTGTGGCATTTTGATGAAGTAAGTGGATACTGGAAGGAAGAAGGCGAAGCCACTTTACAGGGAGGAAAATACATAGGAACCGTGACTCATTTTACAACTTGGAATTGTGATATCCCTAGTGATTTTATTGACTTGAGTGGAATCGTGGTCAGTGAAGCGGGCGGCGTAGGAGGTTTATTGATAAATGTTTCAGAAACTACAAATGGTACTTATGGTTATTGCTATACCAATTCAGATGGTTCGTTTCGTATTAATGTACCAAGGAATCAATCTTTGATCATCATAGCCTATGACGAGTGTGGAATAGAGGTTCACTCTCAAGAAATCGGTTCATTCTCAATGGATACTCAAATAGATAACATCGCAATAAATCCAACTTATGATTTTGTTACTTTCTCTGGGACAATGAACTGCAACGGGGCAGTCGTAGACAATGGATATATTAGGGTCGACTTCGGAAGTAGCAAGTCATTCATTCCTTTGGATAGCGATGGTAATTTTAGTGCAACCCTTGGTGCATGTTCTCCTACAGAAGCAATCATTACAGGTTTTGATTTGACAGAATCAAAACAAAATGTAGCCGTAAGTTATGCACTCGATGGAATAACAAGCTTAGACCTCGGGGCAATCAATGTTTGTGAAATCGAATTTGAAGAGTATTTTATTGCAACTATTGGGGGGCATACTTATCCAACTATTATAGATTTCGAAGAAGTTAGCGCCTCTTGGTACACCGTGGACGAAGTTATAGAAGTTAGCCTTAGCATTGAAACCCCGGAATTCTTAATCTCGTTGTTGACTTACAATTCTAGTCCAAATCTTTCTCCATATATCATAGAATTTAATGGAGACTTTTCTGACAATAGTAACTCTCAAAATCATAACATATCCTATCATCAGTTTGGTAGTAGTGATTCAGCGATTATTTACAGTAAGCTCGATCTGTTTACTGGAGGTTTTATAGAGGGTACTTTTGAAGGAACTGTTGAAGAAACGATAGGAGGAAATACCGTCCCGATGTCTGTTGAATTTAAATTGATTGTTAATTAAAAACGCCCCTTATTACTAATCTGGAAACTCTCCTGTCTCCTACCGAAGACGGGAGAATTACGCTGTATATTACTTTGATGAAGCACCCATTCAAGCTGGTTGGCAGCAAAACAAAAAACACCCCCTTTTCGACAAAGAGGGTGCGAAAAGACAACGTGATTTTTCTAATATTAAGAAATACTCACAATTTTATAATGAAGTTTTAACGCGAATAGTGACAATCCTTAGTTGCTTTCCTGCACATTCAATAAACAATGACACCCTGATGGCTGGATTTCCTACCATAGACATCAGATGAAGCGAGTATTCCTTTGTCCCATTTTTCCCATTAATCCCTCCATTTTTTTCGCTTCAGCAAAAAGATTTTGCAAGAGACAACATTTCAAATGATACTACTTTCCAAAAACAGTAACCTTAGCGCATCAAAGTCACGTCCCCTTTATACATCTTCTTATACCCATCCACAAACTCAATTTCCGCGAAATAAACCAATACCGAAGGATTCATAATCTTACCTTTAAACAAACCATCCCAACCATAATCAGGATCATTTG
>CAZDTI010000067.1:0-10274 GCA_964508085.1 uncultured Saprospiraceae bacterium
ATAAAAATTTAAAACACTCCGAAAGTAGTTTACACATAATTATTTAGACCCTCTCTTTAGAAGTAAAAATGTTATTAATACTGATTTATAATTCTCTTGTTCTTTTCAACTACCAATACCCACAATACCTTTAAGGTGAAGCAAGGATTCATTGACTACCTCCTCCGAGCGCTCCCAATACTTCGTATGACTCGTTGGGTTTTGGTGCAACAATTTTTCTCCTTTCTTTAACTCCACCTCATACTCCTGAATCCCTTGACCGAAAAGGTGATTCAATTCCCCTGCAATCAGATCACCACGATAAAAAATGTTGGACCATTTGACCAAGGAGAAGACTGCTGCATGGTGGAATCTTAATTGATTGTTTTCATAATACTCTACTTGGAAAGGAGTCGGATGAACTGCTGATACGGGAGGGCAAGTGGGCATTTCTCTTTGAAGAATTCTATTGGACAAATCTTTTCTATTCTGAGTCAGGAGAAAATCACTATAATGTAAGGGGCTTCCTAAAGTGATGAAATCAGAGATCCGCCAATGGGAATTTAGTGTTGGGATTGCCTGAAGCCTTTGTTGTATTTCATGATAATCTTTGGTGAGTTGGACGTCTTGCAATGGGAAGGCTAATAGTGTAGGATCTTTTCGGAATGCTTGAATGAGCCGAAGATAGGTTTTGAAAAAGCCGATCAGTCCTGCTTCTGGTTTAATTTCTTTAGGCCTGTTAGCCGCCGCTTCATTTAGTTTTATAGAAAGTTGATTGTAGTCACTCAGTTGCTGTTCTAGTGCTTCTCGTTCTTCATTCGGGAATCTAAGCTGGCTACTTTTTTCTGCCCAAAAAGTAGAAAGAATGTGATATCCAATTATGCTTCCCAGACTATGGCCCACTACCAGGACTTTATCGTATTTAGGGCTTCCATCCTCATTTTTTTGCTCATGGATTTGTTTTAAAAACTGAACACCCTCAGCCTTAACTTTATCTCGACTGTCAATGTTATTCGGACTATTGTAGAGATATCTAGCCACATCTCCTATGATTTTTAAAATGGGTTTTCCAATGAAAAATAAAATGACTGAAGAAACGGCTGCAAGGAGGTTAATGATGCTAATGATATCGTCGAAGTACCAATCATCCAAAACAAAAGGAAGGATAAGCAACAAGACTGCCATATAAATAAGCATAGAAACGATATATCTTTTTAACAAACTGATTAAAACCTTTATGTAATACAATTTCAAAGGAACCTCTTCTTTTGCAAAAAGCGCTCTCAGCCAATTTATTACATGGTAGTAATTGGTATCTCTAAAGTTGCTGGCCCAATAGTATTCAAAAAAATCGTATCGTGTCTCTTGTGCATCAGAGAAATGAGTAAGTTTGCAAGAGTATTTATCTTCATTGACCTGAACAGGAGAATAAATAAAATCATCTCCAACTAGACCATGTACAAAGTTCCTGATTGTCTCAGATTGCTTTTGTTCACCAATGCCGTGGATTACTAAAATAGCATGCTGGCTAAAATCTGCTCGTTCTGTCATGTTTTTGAAACTTGGTTTTTAAAGGATAAACGTCTCACTTTCCATATAAGCAAATTTAAGGTTTAATATTAAAAATAGTTGACTCACTTAAAAAAATATAACTCATTCAATTAAATCTTTGCAAAAAACACATTCCTTCTTTTGCCAAGGCCTGACATTATTTAGATCATAAATCCTAGAGGTACTGAAAAACATTTTTGTACCTTTCCTGCATGATTTATCGCCATATTCTTTTTTTACTCATACTGCTACTCTCTGTTTCTGATACCCAAGGGCAAGGCTCCTCCCTAACCAATTTTATTAATTGTGTTGAACTAAAAAATGGCTCTAATAATCTTGTAATGAATGGTAGGCCATACCTTCCATCCAACCTCGGTGCTGAAGGACATCCCTATTTTCAAATAAAGGAATGGAGAAGCGGGGTTATTTATATTAGTGGGAATTCCTATCCGGTCGATAAGGTCAAATACAACCTAAGTACTTATCAAGTGGTCGTAAAACATCAACGACCAAATGGTACAACTCAAAACGTTGTTTTATCAGACTTACTTTTAGATTCTTTCCAAATTGAAGAACATCTCTTCGTCAATCAAAAGCTAGTTTTAACAGAAGTAGGGAGAAGTGTTTACCTTGAAAGGATTTTTGTAGGTAAGCTTTCTTTTTATCGTGTTCAAAGAAAAGGATTTATTGCTACGCATAATAAAGATAATCCAAATGGACGATTCAGCAATCAAAAGACTATATTTTACCTTTTATTGGATGGAAAATCTTATAAAATCAGTAATAAGAAAAAATTCCTTGCTTGCTTTCCAACTAAGAAAACACAAATAAAAAAATACATGAAAACTCATTCCTTAAATTGGAAGAAAATGACTAAAACCCAATTCGCCGAACTCCTCAAATTTTGTAATGATCAACTATAAATATCTCCTTTTTATCTTATGCTTTGTATGGTCTTCCGGTTTTTGTCAACAAAATGGCTGTATCGTTGACGAGTCTTATAATGACTTGGACTGGCCCGCCTTTGTAAGTAAAATAGAGCAGAACTGCATTATTCGACTTTTCTACAAAAAGGAAGATGTTGTGAATTTTCGAAAAGCGAAGTTATCAAATGATGTCCCTCTGCTTGATTTCCTGAAAAGCCAATTAATAGATTGCAAAATTGCTTACGATAAACAAGGGCATATTTTTATAAGTAAAGACATTGAAATAACTATTGATCTTTCCAAAGCTATTTACCCTAAAGTCTTTACTAACAACAACAACAAGATTACAAAAGAAAAAGAAAGTAAAGATTTCGTAACAACCACCAATGAACATATTGCAAAAGTTATTGTGATCGGGGATGAACGAAAAGGGGCCGGGAAACGGGAAGTTAAATTGACTGGTTTGGTTCGTAGTTTAACCGATGAGGAACTATTGCCAGGAGTAACGATCCTTATTGAAGAGTTGGGGACTGGGATAGCTACGGATGAAAATGGATTTTATGAATTGTCCTTGAAAAAAGGAATCTATACTTTAGTTTTTAATCATCTCAACCATTTAGATAAAAAAGTAAAGGTCAATTTACTTTCAGATGGTAGTTATGATTTCAGAATGGAAAGTAAAACCGTTTTATTAGATGGCGTAACAGTTACTTCTGATAAATTTGATCGAGTGCAAAGTACAAAAATGGGTTTTGAGCGATTGACTTTGAAAAGCGTTGAGGCGATTCCTTTGGTGCTAGGGGAGAAGGACATACTAAAAGTAGCCAGTTTGTTAGCTGGTGTACAATCTGCTGGAGAAGGTACAGCGGGTTTTAATGTTAGAGGTAGTCCTGCGGATCAGAACTTATTCTATATTGATAAGGTTCCGATCTATAACACGTCGCATTTGTTTGGTTTTTTCTCTGCATTTAATTCGGAAGCGATTAGTGAGTTTTCGATTTCTAAAAGTAATATTCCCGCAAAATTTGGAGGACGTCTGGCTTCTATTTTTGATGTTACCGCATTGGAAGGAGACAAGAAAAAATATAAGTTTCGTGGCGGTGTTAGTCCGGTTACCGGAAACATATTGTTTGAAGGACCAGTGCAAAAAGAGAAAAGTTCAATTATGATTGGCCTGCGCTCTACTTATTCCAACTGGATTTTAAAGCAAATTGATAATGGGGATTTTAATAGAACTAGAGTCAATTTCGCAGATGCCATTGTCAAATTCTCCCAGCAGTTGTCGCCTAAAAGTAGGATACAAGCCTTTGGGTACTATAGTTTTGATAAAATAAAATTTGCTGGAAGCACCGATTTTAACAACAACAATTTAGGTGGCTCTATTTCTTGGAATCATTTCTTTAATGAGAAAGTAAATATGAATTTGGCCATCATTAATAGTCGAATGCAATTGGGGGTTGCCGATTATGAAATTCCTTTTGATGCCTATGAACAAAATAGCGAATTATTGCATCAAGAAGCTCGGATGGATTGGACATGGCGAATTAACGCACAACATAATTTAGAATTTGGAGCCAATGCTATTTTATACAAAAACGATAGAGGAACCTTTTTGCCTTCTGATGAAAGTAGTTTGATTCAACCGGTAATTTTTGAGGTGGAAAAGGGACTCGAATCAGGAATTTATATCAGTGATGAATGGAGACCTTCTGATAAAATCACTTTGACAGGTGGGCTTCGGTATAATCAATACAATTATCTTGGACCACAAAAAGTATTCGAATACCAAGAGGACTTTCCGATTTCGGATGAAACCATAACAGACACTTTGCAATTTCAAAAGGGGGATAATATCAAGACTTATAGCGGCATTGATTATCGCTTTGCCATTAAGTATTCCTTATCTTCAAATCTATCGGTAAAGGCATCTTACAATACTTTGCATCAATATCTATTTTTACTGTCAAATACCACGGCTCTTGCCCCTACTGATAGATGGAAGTTAACGGATTACAATATCGATCCGATGGCGGGGCGGCAATCTTCCTTTGGGGTTTATGGAGATTTTGCTAATAAAAAATACAATTGGTCAACAGAAGTGTATTCTAAAAATGTAAATCAGTTGGTAGAATATCGGGATGGTGCCAACTTACTCATTAATGAATACCCGGAAAGGGATGTTCTGCAAGGTGATTTGGAGGCTTGGGGGCTGGAATTAATGTTCAAAAAAACGAGCGGTCGATTTAATGGTTGGATAAATTATACGTATTCCAAATCTCGCGTTTTAGTTAAGGGCGAAAATGAGTCCAGCTCTATTAATTTTGGCAACAGCTACCCTAGTAATTACGACAAACCACATGTGATTAATGTTGTCGCCAATTATAAATTTATTCGACGATTTAGTCTTTCAGCAAATATGGTTTATCAAACAGGAAGACCAATTACCTATCCGACAAACATTTATACACAAGGTGGAATTCAAATCATAAATTACAGCGAACGAAATAAGTTCAGAGTACCTGATTATTTCAGAATTGATCTATCTGCAAAACTAGAAGGCAACCTTAAAAAGGATAAGCTATTCCACAGTGCCTGGGTTTTTTCCGTTTATAATTTGACTGGACGAAATAATGTCTACAATACCTATTTTAGGTATGTCAATCCTAGGCTGAATGGCTACAGAGTTTCGATTTTTGCTCAACCTATTTTCTCGGTTAGTTACCAATTTAAATTTGGAAATTATGACAGTTGATAATGTGAAAAATAGCAATAAGTATTACTTAGCTCTGATTGTATTGTTATTGTTAGGTTGTTTTTCTTGTGAAGATTATTTTAATCCCAACTTGGAAGGAGCAGAGCCAGTATTGGTTGTTGAAGGAACAATTACGAATATGCCCGGCCCTTATGCTGTTAAATTGTCTTACTCTTCGGGAGTCAATATCGATGATCAGGTGGCAGTGGAAAATGCCATTGTAAAGATAATAGAAGAGGGAGGGGTAGAAGAAATTTTAAGTGAAACTCAACCAGGGACTTACCTTAGTTCAGAAAATGGAATTCAAGGAACCGTCAATAAACGTTATAAAGTAAGTATTCTTCTTCAGAATGGAAGAGAATATAAATCGAATTTTCAAAACTTAAAAGAAGCAATTCCGATTGATTCGGTAGAAGCGGAAGTGGAAATTCGGTATTTAAACATTAATGAACAAAATATTCCTGGCTATCAATTTTATGTCTCTACAGAACAAGCAGAGGACAAGGAAAATTACTTTTTATGGTCCTTAATTTCCACTTATAAATATCGTTCTGATTATACAATAGATTTTATTTACGACAATAATATTGTCCAAGAGTTTTCGACACCGACGATTTACCAGACTTGCTGGCAGACAGTTCAAGTCAATGAAATTTACACCTTTAATACAGAGGTACTTTCGGAGCCCAAAGTAGAACGTCTGCCAATTAATTTTGTCAGAGCAGACAGACGACAACTCTACCTTAGATATAGTTTATTGGTCAAACAATTAACGATCAATAAAGAGGCCTATACTTTCTGGAATAACGTTGAAGGGCAGGTTGAAAACCAAGAGGATCTTTACAATAGTCAACCTTTTCAGATTCGGGGAAACCTTTTTTGTGTTGATGATACTGAAGAATCTGTTTTGGGCTTTTTTTTGGTGGCTGGTGAAGTGGAGAAAAGGGTTTTTGTCGATCCACCTGATATGAATATTAGAAGGGATTCTTGTTTTTTAGATTATATGGGCTACGGCTTTCTTTCGCTTTTTCCGCCAGCGGCTTGGCCCGTATATATTTTTGAGGATAACCTTGGAAGAAGGGCATTGTCAGAAAAGGAATGTTTTGATTGCAGGGAACGTGGGGGAACGCTTATTCGCCCAGAATTTTGGGAAGACTAGCTGTTAAACCGTCATCTGAGTGCAATTGATTTTGTAATATTGCGAGACTCTTGTTCTGCGAATTTTAAAAACATAGACGAATAAGAACCTATCCGGCGGCCAGACGTGCACAAAGCCTTCTTTTGCCATCCCTAATTTTCAAAAGGAAAAATTAATAGATGAAACTAACAATTAAAATACATTTTCTGCTTCTGGTGTTTTTCTTTGCTGTTTTTCAGCTTAAAGCTCAAGTGTCCTGTGGAGATGGAGAACTTCCTAAAGAGGAGGTAAGGGTATACTTGGATAGAAATGTATGTCTTGCTGGAGAAACCATATGGTTTAAAGCTTGGTGTTTTTTAGATGGTCAATTGAAGGAAGAAATGAGCAAGGTGCTTTATCTGGAAATATTTGACGAAGCTCAAAAAACGATAGTTCAAGAAAAATATTTATTGTCAAATAACAAGGCTGTTGGTTCTATTCGAATTCCTGAAGACGTAGCATCTAAATATTATTATCTGAGGGCTTATACTCGTTATATGCGAAATTTTTCAGCAGACTTATTTCATTACCAACAAGTCACTATTGTGAATCCTTTTGTTGAAGGCAAAAATATAGAAATGGCGGAAACGACTTCCGAAGAGAGCTTCAATGAAGTTTTTGCTCAGGAAAAAAATAACAATACTACCACAAATTTGATTCAAATAGAGCTAGGCAAAGATAAATACCAAGCTAGAGAAAAAATTGAATTTAAGGTAAGCAGTATAAGACCAATTTCGACCGAACTTTCTGTTGCTGTTCGCTTACAAGGTTTGGGTAATCGACCGACTCCGGAAATGACATTTCAAAATCAGTGGTTGCTGCCTTCTTGTGAGAAGGACCCATTTTGCAGAGAAGTATATCAGATGAAGAGTGAGTTCTCTAATTCCGTGAAGGAAGACGAAGGATTAGATTCAATAGCTATAAGTGCGAACAAACTACAATGGCTTCCAGAGACAAGAGGGCTAACCATAAGTGGGTTGGTGCAGAACAGACGGGGAAAGAACATTTCTGGGGCATTGTCTATGGTTTCTGTTCTTCAAGAGACCCCTTTGCTTTATATGGGAACAACAGATGAAGAGGGTGCTTTTACGATCTGCTTACATGATCTGCAGCAGCAAAAAGATTTGTTTGTTGGTACCCCCAACAAGAAGTATAAAGTGTTGGTTCGAAATGATTTTGATTCTAGCTTTCCGGAGCTTAAAACAGTGCCTTTGCAATTTGACTCCAGTTTTCATTTACTTTTAGAATCAATAAGTCTTCATCAACAGTTAGAACGAATTTATCCAGCGCATAAAAAAGAAGGGGTTTTTCGAATCTATTCCCCTAATATTCCCTCGACGAATATCGTGGCACCTGATCGTCGTGTTGTTTTAGCCGACTTCATTAAAATGTCGACGATGTCTGAAGTCTTTGAAGAAATCACACCTGGAATCCTTCTTCGAAAGAAGGATGGTAATGAGAATCTAAGTGTATTCAATTCTCAAACACAAACACGTTATGACACTCCACTGGTTTTATTGGACAATGTTCCAATTTTCAATATCCCAGAGTTATTGAAAATCGATCCATCTAAAATCGAGGCCATTGAAATTCATAATTCGGATTATTATCTTGGAGATTATACGATTGAGGCCATCATTTCTATAACTAGTAAAACGGACGATTTTGCAGGATATAAATGGGGAAAAAAAGCTGCATTTACTAAGTTCAAAACATTTGCAGTCACTCAATCATTTGAACAAGTTGTGCATTCAGAGAAAAACCACTATCCGGATTTTCGGCCAGTGCTTTATTGGCAACCTAGTTTAGAACTTGATAAGCAAAAGAGTAGTGAAATGATTTCTATTTATGCGCCGGATAGTCCTGGAGTTTATGAGGTTTTGGTTCAGGGATTTACTGATTTGGGGGAAGCTTGTTATGGGGTTGTACGGTTTGAGGTGGTGAGGGAGTTGTAAGATGTTTTCTATTGATCTGATTACCAATGGAATGATTAAATAGGGTAGTAAAAGCGCTTTGGGCCTGTAGCGTTGTTCCATGGGGTAAGGAGAGTGAAGAGAAAAAATATGAAGTCTGTTTGACATAAAGTTGAATAATCAAATATCTGTTTATCGGATTGATTATTTTAAAAAACGTTGAGTGAATTTGCTACATTTTTTCTCGCTGAAGTAAAGATATTTACAAGAAATATTAGTTATGAAAAATACCAGCCTCCTTTTAATTCTATTGTTACTTTTTTCAACTTGCAAAGAGGATTGTGACGAATGTAAGTCTGATCTAATTACGGAATTTGAATATAGGCAAGGGAATGGTTTGACTGCCTCTTTCCAAATTAACTATGATGAAGATGATAAAATAACATCGATATTTCAAGAGGGATTTATGAAACGTGGGTGTAGTGTTGCAAACAATAGGTTATATTCGGAAGACATAACTTATACTTATGAAAACGGGTTGATTCGGTCTGCGACAGCCGATGTAAAGGAGATTATGGGGGATAATATAGGTGGACAGGTATTCGAAGGTCGAATTTATAAACATTTTACAACCGATGAATTTGGAAGGGTATACGAAATAGTGGATAGTATGGAGACTGATGGGAATTTGACTTATAGTCAGGATACGATTATTTACGGCTTTAGGGATGATCGATTTACAACTATAGAAGAACTCAAAACTGGTGTAGTTCGGGAGTTTCAGTATAATGATGATGAGAATATTTTTGTTGATGCTTGTACAAGATTTGATCCTTCTACTTCGTATGCAATTTTCCCCCTAGCTTGGAATTATAAGAGCGATGAAAATCCTTTCACGATTTTTAATGAGCAATTAGGCTACATGAAGTTTACTGGAATTCAATTTAATTCGGCACATCTTTATCGGAATGCCCGATATACAGGGCCCTCTGGACCAGGTCAGGGGTCTACGATTACTTATACTGGAGAGTTGGAAGCAGATTGTCATGGGCAGGTAGTGGATGTGGATGGGAGCTATATTGTATTGGGACGACTGTGTCGGTAAGCAATCGAATGTGTCGACTCAAAGTATAAGGTGTCCTTGGTGGTAGAATATTCTAAATATTCTCACTGGAAACACGGATGTGCCTACTCCTCTTGAGAGAAGAGTAGGCGCAATCTATGAAATATGATTAGTAATAGTTTTTTGTTTTGTCCCTTTGCATAATTCCTAACCATGAAGGAATTTTAAGCATGGATAATATGTTGTCATTGGTATAATGTAAGTAGTAAGTAGAAGTGTGACTCTATTACTTTTCTATTTGGATTTTTTAATAGTATGGTTAATGAGGGTTTATTACAGTGCTGATAGCTTTATTTAATCTATTTATAGCCTTAGCGTTATTAAATGAAGCTGTTCGAAATAAACTTACCAACTTGATTATTAAATCAAATTTTCTATAAGAGAATCCAATTTATTCAATCTGGATTTTTATAAAAAAAAGAGGTGAATTGATACATTGAAATATCAAATGCCGGTCCTTCTCAAAAGAAGAACCGGCATTACACTAAAAGGGGAGTCTTGCCAAAAAAGCTATTTCATTTTTAAATCTTAACCACCCTAAAATTCTTCTCAAATCGTTCATTAGAACACTTTACAACGTAAATCCCCGCAGCATATCCCTCCATCGAAACTTCCAGCTTCGCCGCTTCTCCGAACCTCGATATCGAACGGCTTTCCATCAGTCTCCCGAAAGAATCATAAATCTCAACGTCAACATTACCAGTCACTTCAAAAGTATCTTCTACTTCAATAACTAAAAGACCATCAGTAGGATTTGGAAATACTTTGATGTCATTTAAAGAGATATCCGCAACATTATCCAAAATGTCAAATTCAAGCGTTACCGTTTCTCCAACCTCTTTAGTTAATCCGT
>CAZDTI010000067.1:10284-26665 GCA_964508085.1 uncultured Saprospiraceae bacterium
TTCTTCGTAAGTGCAAAGTCCTAGTGCATCTCTTATGACAATCATGTAGTCCCCAGAGGCTAGGTTAGTGAACGTATTGTTGTTGTAGAAAGTTTGCCCTCCATCAACACTAAATTGAAATGGATCGAAGCCAGCACTTGGCGTAATAATTAGGGTCCCATCTGTCGCATCTATGTCGGTAGCATTGGTGGCAGCTATTTGAGCAGTGAATGCACAGCCCTCTCCATTTGGACAGATCGTCTCTTGGGTTACATGGGTGAATTCACCGTCGTTGCTGGCCAAGGTGTCACCGGAGGAATTGAGGATGAAAATACTCCCTTCTCCATAGCCGCAACAAATTCCATCGCCATATGAATCGAAGACAGTCAGGGTCAGACAGGTACCATAATCCACACAAACTTCTTCAAGGCCGAGAACATCTCCCTCATTTAAATTTGCCGAGGCTACTAGATCATTGGTTTGCAAATCCCTTAATTCCCAGGAGGTTTCCTGAGGATAGTCGTCGGCATTAATAAGAATGGTAAGATAATCAAACGCTGAACTATTCAAGCCAGTGTTGAATGTAGAGATATTGTTATTGGGTATCGCATCTTCTTGGCCATTTACCCTCAGTAAGTTTAAAGTAATTTCATTGTCGTTCTGTTGCAAGTTTTCGGAAACCGCAATGGTCACCTCTACTTCCACTAAGTATGGAATGCTGAAACCATAATTAACGGTATCTACCGCTAGTCCATTTACAATAACTTCAATCTCCGTATTGTTGAAAGTCGCTTCTCCATAGTTCGTAACATTGGCTATGATTTCTACTTCATTGCCACATTTGGGGGCGCCTTCCCCTATTTCAATACCTCCTTCCAGCAAATGTAATTTACTTACAACGGTATTCAAGGTGTCATTCTCTCTATAGCCATCGTCTGGATGGGAAACGATGAGCCCTAGATTATAGTCACCAATAGTAGAGAAATCCTGAGGAATGGTAAACTCATATTCTGCCGCAGATTGAGGGGACAGTGTGTCACTAATGGTTAATGTTTCTACGATTTGTCCGTTTACCAATAATGAAATATCAAAATCGGTCATTTCCTTCAAGCCTTCATTGCCAATTTTCACACTAGCCAATTCGGTGTCTCCCAAACCAGCAGAACTCTGAGGATTGATGATTTCAACGGAAGCCAAATCGTAAGTCGCTTTAATATCTGCCCAAAAGGAGACCCAAGGTCTTGCTTGTTTAATAATTAACTGATCAGCACTCGTTACCTTGTATTCTATGTCCATCCCAAATCCTTCTGCACCAACAACATCGTAAAGAATGGCAAATTCATCATGGATCACACCAAGGTATTCTCGCATCAATTGGAGATATTCTTCGCCCATGACCAATTCATTAGCGGCTACTAAATTTGAAAATCTTAAAACAGTATAGCCTTCCGTTGGATCCTGGTCCAATAAGATTTCTTCTGGAACCGCATTGGGATCAGGATTGGTAATCAAGGATTCTCCAACTTGAGTATTTAGAAAAAAGGTATTGGGCGTTTGATAAATAGGGTCAATACTTACCCCTACACCGTTGGACTTTTCGTTTTGATAATTCGGGTGGCATAAAATCCCCATCGCAGCGATGTATTGATCTACTCTATAGAATTCCCGAGCATCGTAAGCTCTGAAATTCCACATACTGGCATATACTTGTTTCACTGATTTAGAAATATGTCCTTCCCAAGGATGCTGTGTTTTAGAGGTGTATAATCCTGCACCACTAAAGCCCGGTAAATCCTCATTATTCGTACTCGATCGACATCTGACAGAAGTGCCTATAGGAAAGGCGTCATGCATAATTTGTAGTTCATTCAACATCCACTGTGGCATATCAGCAGCTTTGATTTCATCTCTAAAATCGTCAAGCATGTCAATTCTAGTCTCCAGATCATTTATAAAATCTTCATCCGCTAACATATCTTCTACATCGTTATAGAAACCATTGAATTTCATAAATTCATCATAAAAATAAAAAGGTATCCCAAAGCCATTAGGTATAGTGCCCTCCGGAAATCCGAACTTTCTCATGGTCGCCACATTCGAGCATTTTGCTCCAAAAGCAGTAGACATTTCAAATTCAATAGAATCCAATGGTTGTATTGTAGTGATGCTTAAATCTCGTTCCGGAATTTGATCCTCCGTTGGCCTTAAGCTTTCATACCAATCATTGACTTCGTCTAAGGTCGCTTCTCTTATGAAATAATTATCGTCCTCCACTCGGTAGTAAATGTAATTACCAACTAAATTGGCAATCGAATCTATCAAAAGTGGATTTTTGATATAAGCATTGGGGACGTTGTCTTGAATAGCTCTTAAATTGACATGTGACAAAGGTGTTTGTATTACTGATGTTATAATTCCACCAACCCTTGGTAAAGAATTAGGTAGCGCATCATATAAAACAATGTCTCTTGGTCCAGGATTCTCTCCTAATTGCATCTCTCTGAAAAAGCCAAATCCTTCTGCTTGATTAAAGGGTAGAAAGTCTACATCAGCGAACACTTCAGATTCCAAAACAACATCTATCCTTGATCCTACATAATCGTCTTCATACTGGGCTTCATAAATGGCCTCTCCACCATCTCCAATAAAATGCTTCATATTATTCTGAAGAAAAGGCATGTTCGCTACTAGCAATTCATAAGTTCTTTGCGTATTTTCAAAAGTCTTTGCATCACCAAAGGAGTAATTAAAAGAATAGCTTCCAATGGCTCCGTTAGGTAATATTTCATTGGGATTATAAGCGATTTCGCCAGATCCATCGTCTCCATTAACATTTGCACCGATGGCACCAAAAAAGCCAGCATGGATAAAATGGGTTTCGCTATTGATAAAATAGACCTTAGGTTCATCAGTATTGATGTCCAATATTCCGAATTTTACAAATTGTTGGCCATTAAGAAACTGAGCCCAGGGAACATCTTCAATAACGGCTAAACTTTCGAAGGTTGCCGCATCATTTATGGAGGTGACGCCATCTATAAATGCAATAGGTTCTGCAAAGTTTAAAGGAGCATCCGTAGGCATATTATTGAACTCGGTAATGTCATCGATGCCGTCTCCATCTGTATCGTCTGGGTTAGCGATGGAATGTTCAGTGATGCTGTAATTCTGAAGTTGGTAGGCTCCGGCGGGTTCAGATATGATCAACGGACCATCAACACCCATCGTGATTGAAGTAATTGATTCCGTATTCAAATTTGGTTCATGTAGTGCCTTCAACAGATAATATTTATCTGCTTGCGCTTCGATTTCCAATTCGACTTGGCCGTAGTTATTGACGGAGTAGTTTTGGATGGGGACGTTTTGGGCTATGCAGAAGTTGCAGATGCAGAGTAAGAAAATAGCTAGAGTTGAAACTTTTTTGTTGGTCATAAATGCTGGTTTTGTCGCTTATTGATAGTTAGAATAGTAATATTCTGGTTCGAAGTACGGATGTACGGAACTTGAATATTAGGGAAGCATTCGTTTTTCAATGTTAAACATAATGAAAATAATTGTTATGTTTTTGTTACTTTTTCATTAGGCTATATCGCGACAAAAATAAGAGTGGTTTTTTGTAATTTGAAAGGAAGGTTTTTGGGTGTTTAGAGAAGGAGGTGAAAATTTGGGAGATGATATGAAAGACTCCTTAATAACAACTAGGTCTTGGATTTAGCGTTTTACAAGTGAAATTTTAGTTTGATTGAATAGGGTAGAATAGTATAGGATTAATCTTCGTAGAAATACATTGAAAATCTTTTAAAACTGATACTTAAATGGAATTCTGTTGCCTTAAAAAATGAGTTGTTATATCCCCTCTTAATTTTGTGAATGCTTTTTTAAATACTCAACGGAATAAAAACCTAAACTATCAGGATGGTTTCATCTCAAAACCTTTCTCACTCCCCAGTAGCCGTTTCCCTTTTTCTATCGTTTAACTAAATAGTGCACTTACTAAACCTATTTTGTTTTTCTAAAATCATAACAATGTTACAAAAAACCAACACCTTAATTTACCTCCTTTCCTTTGTCATAGTCCTTATCTTTAGCGCTTGCAAATCATCAGATGATGATACGATTGAGCAAGCTCCACCAAGAACCTTCGAAGATGTCGAAGTAGATTTCCAAGCTTTGGATATTTCTCCTGGTGTTCATGATATTTCGCTGGAAATTGTAAATGGCATTTACTATGATTTTAGAGTGATCGCTCCAGAGAGAGCGACAGGCGAAAACAGGCCGGTAGTCTTTACGTTTCATGGCGCTTCCTCTTCGCCTGATGCACATAAGAATACAGCTTGTTATGCAGAGCCTGGATTAGATACGCTAAATGCCTTTATTATCAGTCCATATGCAGAAGGAGGACTTTGGTTCGCAACTCAAAATCAGGATATGGTTGGAAACCTTGTTTTTCTAATTAAGAAATATTGGCCGATTGAGGAGGACAAAATTGCAGTAACAGGTTATAGTAATGGAGGAAATGCCAGCTGGTTGTTTACTAAATTCCAGCCCGGCACTCTCTCAGCAGGTATTCCAATGGCGAGTTCATATGATGTAAATGAATTGGATGGAACCGTTGGCGTTTGGGAAGTTCCTTTATATGTCATTCATGGGGAAAACGACGAGCTGTTTCCAATAGATACCACACAAGCGTGGGTGGATGCAACCATTGCCGCTGGGAGCGATATTACTTTTGTGGAGGCGCCAGGGCTCGGTCATTACGAACCTTGCGAATATGTCTCCTATTTGGAAGACGCTGCCATTTGGTTAAAGGAAACGGTTTGGATGGATTAATATTAAGATAATGTCCAATAAATGGTGTCTGCGGGTAGCTTTCCCTCCCTCGACAAGGTCGGGACGGGCTTTAGGGGTTAGGGGTTGCGTGAGGAAGACACCATTTTCTGAAGACGCTCTAATTTAATTTGTCCATATTGGATTCATCTTGACTGTTTTTCGGAAAGAAGAACGGTCGGGATCTAAACCTTGTCGGTGAATATTTCAGAAAACCAAATTCAATCCTTCATGCCTAAATTTTACAAAACGAACAAAATCAATTTTAATTTACGCCCTAGAATGTCTATCCTTTTAGTAGCCTTTGCCTCTCTAGGATTTCTTTCCACAGACTGGAATGCTGCTATGGTTCCTCCAATTGAAATATGTGATAACGCTATAGATGATGATGGAGACGGTCAAATAGACTTGAATGATTCGGATTGTGAATGTATTGTTATTGAACCGGAGTCTTTGATCCCTAATCCTTCTTTTGAAGATGTAAACTGTTGCCCTGGGGAACAGAGTGAGTTGAATTGTGCCGCAGGATGGATACAGGCTTCTTTTCCTACTACAGATTTTATACATACCTGCGGTTGGATGGGTTGGGATAATGAGAGTGATCAATTTCCTCCTCCGCAGCCCTTTCCAGATGGTGAAGGTATTGTTGGCTTTAGAAATGGAGTTTATTTCCCTCCAGGAGATGGCCCAGACCCGATGCCTTTTATAGAACCCAATTGGAAAGAATATGCAGGGGCCTGTTTGCTCAGTCCTATGCAGGCGGATACTTCTTACCGCATCGAATTTGATATTGGATTTGTTAATGCTACGGTATCTCCCCCTATTGCGGTCACTTTATTTGGAACGACAGATTGTGCTTATTTGCCCTTTGGGGCAGGGGAGGGAGAGCCGTTAACAGGATGTCCTACTAATGTTCCTGAATGGGTGGAGCTTGGTTATGTTATTCTTCCAGGTGGAGAAGGTATTTGGATGAAAGCTTCAATTGAAGTTCTTTATGAGGAAGATATTTATGCCATTGCCCTCGGGCCGGATTGTTCGAACAACTTGAATGGAACCAACCGATATTATTACCTTGATAATTTATTGTTAGATGAAACAGAGTCGTTTCAAATAAACATCTCAACGGTTTCTCATCCTTGTGCAGGAGACTTTGGCCTTGAAGTAATTGACGATCCTGACTTGACTTATCAATGGTATAAAGAGGGAATAGCTTTAATAGGCGAAACGGCTGCACAATTGTCGCAGATGTATGGAGAAGGCAATTATCAATTGAGGACCATGAATGGGATGGAATGTGCACTTTCTGGTGTATTTCCTTTCGCGATTCCTGTGCTGAACAGTACCGTTTACCAATCCATTTGTGATGGGGAAACGTTTATGTTTGGCGATCAGGCGATAACGGAATCTGGATTTTATACGGACACTTTGCCTTCTACAAACATTTGTGATAGTGTTGTTACATTAGAATTAGAGATCGAAAATATTTTGGTAGACTCTTTGACTGCGATGATCTTTGAAGGAGAAACGTTTACAATTGAAGGCCAAAGTTTTAATCAGCCAGGAGAATACTTAATAACGCTAACTTCTCCTAATGGCTGCAATGTAGAGACACTTTTGCAATTAGCTTTTCATAATGTTTACATACCAAATGTTTTTTCTCCTAACTTTGACGGGATCAACGATAAGTTCACCGTTTTCGCGGAGAATGGGATGATTCAACAGGTGGATATGACCATTTTCAATAGATGGGGCGGCATTGTTTATGAAGGTGCAGAATGGGATGGTCAGCGAAATAATGAAATGGTAAACTCCGGAGTTTATACTTATTTAATAAAAGTGAGATTGACTGATAATACGAGTCATTTGTTTTCGGGGTCCGTTACGGTGGTGCTTTAATTCATTTTTTTTACTTTTATGAATTGAAGAAGGCTTGGGGAGTTTGGTAAAATAAATAGTAGCTTAAGTCATCTAAATGAACTGTAAAAACTGCGACCAAGTCGCTAGTGGGAATTTTTGTAACAACTGTGGACAAAGTACCAAGATTGGTAAGATCACTTTGTCTAACCTGTTGAGTGAGCTATCCGAAAGTGTATTCCAGGTTAATAGAGGTTTTTTTTATACTGTAAAAGAATTGTTTATAAATCCTGGAGCAAGCATACTGTTATATTTAAAAGGAAAAAGAAAAAAGCACTTCAAGCCTTTAGCCTATGTGCTCACACTGTCTACGATCTACTTCTTAATCTCTCGACTTTTAGGTAGTGAGACATTCCTGAATGATGCTGTTACGGGTTTTATGCTTGGTTCAAATGGATCAGAAATTGAAGCTGATCAAGTGGCAATGCTTAATATGTTCGCCAATAATTATGCTTATACCGTTTTGTTGTTACTGCCATTATATTCATTAGCCTCTTATCTGTCTTTTAAAGTTTCAGGGTACAATTATCTTGAGCATTTTGTCTTGAATGCTTATATAACTGGTCAGCAAGCGATTATATATTTGTCCTTTTCCTTTTTAAGTTTAGTTTTTGGCAATTCTGAGTTTTGGGCGCCTATTACACTTTGCTTGTCAATGCTCTATTCCATATTTGTTTTTTGGCAATTCTTTCAAGAGTTAAGTCGATTTCAAGTAATCCTTCGTTCGATTTTAACTTATATTATCTATTTGATTCTTCTAATTGCAGCTTTATTGTTATTGCTTTTAGTAGTGCAATATCGATTTGAAAATTAGAGTGGGGATAATGTAAAAATCACAAAGAAATTTTCGTTTTTTTATTGTAGGAAATCCAATAATGAATTTTAAAAGTCTTTCCTCAAGATGTGAAAGTCATAAAAGTTAAGAATGCTATTTGCAAAAATGAATTCACGGATGCTTCGTTTGTTTGGTATATAAAATCAGATAAAACAAAAAAAATGAAAATTAAAACTCAACTTATCCTATTTACTGTGCTATTTATTTTTTGTACTTCTATTGTTACAGGGCAAAACTTCTTCATCAAACATTACAACATTAATCCCGTACCTCAAAGTATTTCATCCGATAGAAAAGACATTCTGGAGCTTTCTAATGGTGATTTAATCTATACCGTTTATGATGAAGGAATCTGTTCGATAATTAAGACCGATCCAGAAGGTAATTTCATTTTTGGGAAAGAACTGTCCGGGGATCATGTTTTCGAACCTGCCCAAATAATAGAACTAAATAATACGGATATTCTTATAGTCGGAAGAGTGCGGACCTTATCACTCTGGGAAGAAGATATGTCTATGATTAGCCTTTCTAGTTCTGGAACCATTAATTGGGTGAAGATTATAAATGAGCCTATTTTGGAGGGAGTCATTAGCAATGTATATCCAACCATGGATAACAATGTATTGATTACGGGAACCAAAGACGTTACCATTCCAGGAGGCTTTTTTAAATCAGAGGGATTTATTGGGAAAGTAGATACTGAAGGAGAAATACTGCAACGATATGAAATCTCAAATGACAATTTTATTCGTTTTTCACATATGGAAGAACTTGAGAATGGAGAGATTCTGTTGTTCGGCCAAACTGTAGCAACTGATCTAAATTCCAATTATGAAGATTTACTTTTAATAAAACTCGACTCTGATTTCAATGAAATTTGGTCAAAAAAAATACACTTAAACCAGTCGATATCGCCATTCGAAAATTTTAGTAATTCATCCGTAGATTTCGAGGTGATTGACAATATGATTTTGATAAGTACTACTGTCGCTAATTCTTCAAGTGAGTTTTTCCCCGTAATTTTGAACTTAGACATGGAGGCGAATGTAAACTATGTAAAACAATACTTGGTTGGAGGAGAAAAAATTGGCGGTAATTTTCTTACAAATCAAAACAACGAAGCGGTATACTTCGGGGGATACCCCAAAACAAAACTATTCAAAATGAATATTGCAACCGGAGAAATTCTATGGAGCAAAAGATTGGTGGAAGATGATATTTCTTTAGGCATCATGAGCTTTACTACTGACTATGATTTTCTTTTTAAATTGGAAAGTCAAAACACTATTACCATTGGAAGATTAGATAGCGATTTATCAAGTTGTTTGACTTTCGAAGATGTCGTCTTTGAAGAAAACCCTGTGAATGTATACATAGAGGAGATGGATATTGAAATAACGAATGAATCAATAGAAACGGAAGACTTTTCTTCTTTCCAAGTTGAAGACTTTAATTTAACTCCAGTTGTATTTTGTATAGATAGTAGCCTTACCAATAATACACAAACAAGAATGGAGGAATCAGAAATTAGCGTTTATCCTAATCCGGTAATAGATAAGCTATTTGTTTCAGGCTTAAGGCAAAATGATGTCATAAATGTCTATGATGTTTTAGGCAGAAAAATTAAGATGATGCGGGTAGAAAACGCTGGGATAATTTCTTTGGAATTAGATAACAACTACACTGGTATGATAATTATTAATATTGTATCTAACAATAATGTGGTTTTTTCTGAAAAGATTATTAAAGGGGATTAATGTACTTGTCTTATCGTAGGTTCTTCTAATCATGTTGGCTCCCACTTTATTTTGTAGCTTTCCATCATGGGAAGCTTAAGGGCCTATTCTATGGCAGAAATAACCAAGGAGTTTATTTTTGTTGGATGTCTAGGAGGAAAGTTGTACTTTGGTGGGGAGGTAGAAAATCATCTCCATTAAACCCATGGCTCCATCAAAAATAAAGCACATGAAAAACCTCCTAACCTTTCTAACACTTCTTTTTCTTTCGTCCCAATTAATTGGACAAATAGGCAATGTGCTTCAATTCGAAGTTGGAATGGGGATGAACAATTCTCATTACATTGAATCGGATTTCCCTCAAGCGATTAGTCTAAATGGAACAATAAGCTACCAGCTAAGGTCCTTCGCCTTAGGACTTCGATATGAACATGCTGTTTCCACCTTAGGGGTTGAAGGGATCAGTTCCTTGATTCCGAATTTCAACGGAATTCGAGCTAGAGAGAGTGAATTTTCAAGATACAAATCTCTTCAGTTGCGCCTTGATTATTGTCCTAATTTAGAAAATTTCAAACCCATATTTGGAATTGGATTCGGTAGGGTGTTTTTGAATAATGAAACTACTTATTATGACAACTTCCTTTTTCCAATTGAAAAACCATCTGATGATTTCCCTGGAGAAAAGCGTAGATTTAATGCTTTAGTTCTGCATTTTGGATACAAAGTTAAAAACATGCGATATGGAATTACGCTACTACCAACAAAAAGGAAAGACACAGAGCGTGTCATAGGAACAAGCATTTCTTATTCTTTCGGGCTAAGCAAACGAAAAAGTGAATCTAAATATGAACTGGCTTTAAATCACAATTGGAAATCAAATCCTGTTCTATTGAGAGTCGAATACGGAAGATCATTGTTGGTCCCTCTCCAAGGAGAGTACGCGGCCTCAGCCAGATATTTTATCAGCGCCCAAATACTTGCAGGAAAAAACTTTTACCTGGGCTTTACCTCTGAAGAAGTCGGTCACCGATTGGGCTTTGATAAGAATACCATTGATGTTAAATTTATCTCGGATGCTGGAAGGTTTAATATTAGAAAAACAAACGTTACAACAGGTATTTCTGCATTTAAAGTGTATGTTCATAAATTCAAATCTATCGCTAGAAACACTGATTTGTTTTATGGAGGAGGTATGGGAGTATATAAAATAAATGAAGTAGGAGAGGAAAGGGTCTTCATTCACTATTATCCTCCAGTGATTGAAAGTTCCAGGAAATTAGGACTGTTGATTTCTGGAGGTGTGCGAACGGGGTGGTTTAGTAATAAGGTAGAAGTGAATATCCCATTTGATGATATTCCTATTTATATTGGTTTGCAAACGGCTGTAGGGATACAAATTCGAAAAAGAACCCAAAAAGGGAAAGCTGTTCTATTTCCTATTGATGATATTCCGCAAGAATGATTTTTTCAATCAATTTCACAATTAACCATTCATGAAATTAAAAATAGAATTATCGGACTTTAAAAACGAGGTAAGCGGATTCATTTCAAAATATGAAACTATTGAAGGGATTAACATTAAGACAGAAGAGGAGCTGGATAAATACAAAGCGGAGTTTGTGCAATTATGTGGCGAAGTAGAGAAACTTTTAAAAACCCAAATTGAACCGGCGGATAATAGGTACTTTTTATCGTTTGAAGAATCGAAGGCTTATTTCAAAAACACCAATAAAGAAGTCCACTCCTTTGAAATGAGAGGAAAGGAATTATTAAGTAAAGCCAAAGAAAAGAAAACAGATCTTAGACGATTTTATCAACTGATAAGTGTCTCAGACAATATGCTAAATAAGATTTCTGAAGCGGAGTTAAAAGCACGAAAATCTTTTTCGATAAGAGATAAAAAGTCATTGATTCTGGAAAAATTGTTTGAGTTGAATGATGGGTGGTATTATTCCATCAAATCGATATGCAGTGGAAATAACATTAACTCTGGAAGGCCAGATGAATTTCTGGGCATTTCAAAGAGTTTAGAGAAAGACAATTTAATAGAAATATTTAGAGCGAATCGTGATGATGTATTGGCAAGGTTGTCGATTCTAGGGGTGGAATTTGTAGAAGATGTTATTTCTAAGCGGTTAAAGGTTGATAAAGCAGTGGTAAGGATTAAACGTGATTTAGGCTTTGATTCTGAGGATTTAACTTTGACGGAAATAAAATCGAACTTAAAAGAAATTGTATCCAAAAATGAATTCAAAGAGGTACTGGAAAAATTGGATTTAATCATAGCCGATGATTGCGAAATCCGAAATGATTTGATCATGATGATGGGGCGCTTTGAGTCCATTGAATCAAAAAGAAGAAATGGTTTGTTTTCTGATTCGGAGTATTTGGTTCATGAAAACAAAATTCGATATGATATTATTTCGATAATTGAAAGTTTGAAAAGTAGTGTAATAAAAACCTGATTACATTGTAAAAATAAAAACATATGCTAGACGATACAAAAATTATGACCCTTCACCCTCAAGGTAAAAAGGGAGTGAACATCTTGAGAAGAAGATATGATATTATTAAGGACTTTATCCTGAAAACCATCAAGGAACATGGAGAAATTACTTATGAAAGGGTGAGTGATATGGCTGTTGAGGAATTGAGTAGCTCTTTTGATGGAAAAGTGGTTTGGTACATTGTTGTTGTGAAATTGGATCTGGAGGCACGAGGGATTATTGAGCGGGTGCCGAAGCGGAGTCCGCATGAGTTGAGGATGAAGGGGGTTACCTAAAACCTATAACAACTAAAAAAAACGAAATCATGAAGAATGTACTAATATTATTGAAGGCAAGAAAACTCTTTCAATAAATATAATTTCGAAGTGTTTAACAATATAAATACATTATGAAAACACTAATTTTTGGCTTAGCGTTGATCTTAATCCCAATAAGTATCTTTGGTAATGATGATATTTCTTTTTCGATTGATTTGAAAAAAGATACATTCGAAGTTTTTGAACCCATCAGGATAGAAGCAAGTATAACTAACAATGGAGACTCAGCTATTGAAGTGAATCCACTAAAAGTGATTAATGGGGGCTTACAATTACAATTGTATAAAGATGATGAATTAATATCAATGAATATTATTTGCGGATGGTTATCAGAAGAAACAGAAATCTTAAAAGCAGGGGAGTCAAAAAATAAAATTATTGATTTGACTAAATACTATTATTTATTCGATGAAGGAAATTATTCTATTGCAATTGAATATATCCCTTCCTTAAATAAGAGTGTAGAGTCAAAAAGTAAATTTAATCAAGAAAAGGAGCAGAGGGAAAAATTTGTAATTGAGGCGCTTAGGGAGAAAGAGAAAAAAGCTCTCGAAATATATTCCAACATGATAAAAAACTGTGTGCCCGATCCAGTTTGCTATAGTTATTATACAGATTTGGTTAATCAAAAATATCCTAATACAATGATGGCGAATGAAATGAAATTTTTATTGGGAGAGGCTTACTATAGTTTTGGAAAGAGTAATGAAAGTATAACATTTTTTGAAGATTATCTCAATAGAAAATCCTTGCCAAAAGAAAAAGAAAATAAAGGAATTCTGTATTTGGCTTGCGCACATTATGAAAGTGGAGACCTTAAAACCGCGATTAGTATTTTGAAAAAAGAAAGTGAAAAGGGAAACACAAGATTCGATAAGCGAATTAGGTATTGGGAGAGAAAACAGAATAGGAAGAGATAATGAACTGGATAATAGACTTTCGTAAACCCTTCACAATCTATCTGTTATGAAAAGCAAAAAATACAACTCCCGTCGAACGGCAATTAAAAATATGGCACTTGCAGGAAGCAGCTTAGCCTTACTTCCTCTAACCAGCTCTTTTAAATATCTAGAAGATAAAAAACTAGGAATCGCACTAGTTGGCTTAGGAAATTATGCCACTCGCCAATTAGCGCCAGCATTACAACATACCCAATTTTGTAAACTACAAGCCATTGTTACAGGGACTCCCGAGAAGGCCACCAAATGGCAAAAAGATTATAACATCTCTCCAACGCATACTTATAATTACGAGAACTTTGACAGTATCAAAAACGACCCCACTATAGATATTGTTTATATCGTTCTACCAAATTTTATGCATAAAGAATACACCATTCGGGCATTGAATGCTGGTAAACATGTCATCTGTGAAAAACCAATGGGGATGGATGCCGCGGAATGTAAAGCCATGATTGCTGCCGCTAAAAACAATAATAAAATGTTACAGGTGGGATACCGTTTGTATTATGATCCTTACCATTTGAAACTGATCGAAGAATCTCAGAAACCGATTGAAAAAGGAATCAAGATTGTAGAGTCAAGTTTGGGATTTCAAATGGCATACCCTGGACTTTGGAGAATTGATAAAAAGATGGGAGGAGGAGGTGCCTTAATGGATTTAGGGATTTATACCATTCAAGCTGCTCGAAGAGCGGTTGGCCATAACCCTATAAGTGTAACGGCGCAAGCTTTTAAAGATGATCCTGATTTGTATAAAGAGATCTATGGAACTTATGTTTACCAACTACATTTCAAAGACAATACAGTTTGTAATTCCATGGTAAGTTTTTCAGGATACTCGGATCGGTTTCATGTAGCCCGAGGAAATGAATATTTGGAATTGCAACCTGCTTTTGCTTCCAACCAAGTTACCGGATTGGCCACTTGGAATGGCCACGTAGAAACTTTAGAAGTCCCAGAGTTCCAACAAACAACGCAGATGGATGCTTTTGCAAAAAATATTTTGGATAAGACACCAATACTCGCTTCTGGAGAAGAAGGATTAGTGGATATGCAAATTATTGATGCTATAAAGATTGCGATTGAATCTGGGAGAAAAGAAACAATTGAGTATTGATTTGTTAGGAATATTGTTGACGTTTTTTGTTAAATATTGTTAGGTGGGCTTTATATTGCCTTCCCATCTTTTGTTATAAAGCTGGAATATTGTACTTTGGTTGTGGTAGAGCTTAGGAAGAAGTCCTGACCTTGTGCAGAAAGATAAATATGAAAGCTAACGATAAGTTTAAAGAAGTAAAAGAAAAGCCGACGATATAGGATGATATGGATTGCAATCACGGCTATGGCATTACTTGTATTAAGTTTGCAACTCAAAGGAGGGTGCTCAGTCCCCCTAGAAATTCTAAACGACTCCGCCAATTGTATATTGACTTCTGATCCCCTTAATAGTTATGAAAAAAATACTACTTCTATTCCTCACTTTATTCCAAGTAAACACAACCTACGCCCAATGGGATGTTAAAAATGTAGATACAGAAATCAATACAACTTTGCATGTTATAAAGTTTTATAATGAAAATGTTGGTTTTGCTATGGGGGTTGATGGGAAAATATTAAAAACAACAGATCAAGGAGAGCATTGGGACGAAGTTGAAAACAACATCATCGGGACGATACTTGATTTTGATTTTCTGGCTTTGGACACCATTGTAACAATAAGTACACATTTTGAAGGAGGGGTTTCCGAAAGGCGAATTTATAAATCTACGAATGGAGGATTAAGCTGGACAGAGAAATATACAGAAACTGATGGAGGCTTTATTTGTATTCAATTTCTAAATACTCAAATTGGATTTGTATCGGGGTCTGACTACATTTTTAAAACTTACGATGGCGGTGAGTCTTGGGAAATTGTGTACGATATATTGTTAGATGACTTTGATTTTGGATCGGTCTCAAAATTTGAAATGCTTAATGATTCTATAGGCTATGGGCTTGGAATGGGATTAGCTTCTGATCCATCGCCTACTTCATTTCAATCTGTTTTTCTTAAAACCATAGATGGAGGAAATAGCTGGCAGGAAATTTATCAATTCGATGGTTGGTACGAAGAACTTGATTTTAGGGATACGGAAGTAGGTTTTATTTCTAGTTCCGCAAATATGCTGAAAACTACAAATGGAGGTGTCTCCTGGGATACTTTAAACAACATAGAGGGAGTTGTCGGGATTAGTATTCCTTCCCTGGATAAAGTGGTAACGGTGAATCTACCACCGGCTTATATTATCGCAGCGCCATGGACAGAGTTTGCCATTAGTAGGTCATTCGACTTAGGTACTTCCTGGGATGGAGAACTCAGCAAAGGGGCACATATGGAAAGCGTTTTTTACCTGACCGATTCCATAGGATTCGTAGCAGGTGATTATTCGATAATAATGAAAACGGAAAACTGTGATGGCGAAATTACTGGAGATTACCCATGGGATTTATTCACGACCTCAACCAAGGATTTAAAAACAACAGCTTTGGACATTTTTCCAAATCCCGCTAAGTCGAGGTTATTCTTAAACGATTTAGAAGATGGAGAATGGACTTATTCTATTCAATCGTTTGAGGGAATTTCGATTGATGCCGGACAACTGAGAAATGGAAAAATTGATATCGCTCATATTCCAGTGGGCGTGTATTTTTTAGTTTTAGAAAATGAGGCTATAAGTCGCGTTGGGAAGTTTATGAAGTGGTAGCTCCGAATAATTATCATTTAAAAATAATACTAATATGACCAGAATATCTTTATTAATCAATGTTTTAATATTCACTTTTATTACGACTTCTTGTAGTCAAAGCGGAGTGAGTACGGCAAAAGAAGAAACTGAATTCTCCACCTTTACTTCTAAGTATCTAACGATGGAATATCCTACTTCGTGGACCATTATGTTTTGCGAGTGCATCGGTTATATGTTTATTAGGAAATAATGCCCGAGTTAAAATTTCCCGACCTGATCATTGTACCTTTTTTATGAAATTTCATAAAAAACGCTCAGTAGGAAAAGAATCGTAACATATCCTGTTTCAAATCGTCGTAGAAGAAACGACCAAAATGAGCAAAACCATTTCTTTTCTTCATTCTTTTTATTCTTGGCTGTAATACGCAATAGTCTTTACCAAACTAATCAAAATATTCTTCGCGGATCACCTTACCTTTTTTGTAGTCAGCAGAATAAAGTATTTTACCTTCAAACGAATAAATCAGCTTGTTGTACAATTTATTTTTCCGATAATAAGAATAGATCTTTTGATGATC
>CAZDTI010000068.1:0-26590 GCA_964508085.1 uncultured Saprospiraceae bacterium
ATTCCTCCCTTTTTTAATCACCTCGGAAAACTTACTGGCAATAACGGTAGCAGCAGGTTGACCTGCCATTATTTCAGAAGCCAAATTAGGCCCAGACAAACAACCAATGCGAACCACAGAAGACTCTTGTGCAATAACTTCACTCATCGTGTGAACATTTGACCGATTGAATGGTTTGGTACTCAGTTCACTTTCTGGAATTCCAGTAATATCGAAACCCTTAGTTCCATGAATCAACAAGTGATAGGGATGTAAAAAAGGAGAAAGATCCTTCATCATAGAACGGAAATTAGAAGAAGGAACAATGAGGAAAATAAGATGGCATTGTTTTGCAACATCTTCCAGATCGGTAGTCGCTACAATGTTTTCGTTCAAATCAAGGTCAAAATGTCGATGTTCATTGTTTATCCGGTCTACCAGAGCTGGCTGACGACTGTACAAAATCACTCGTCTACTCTGCGAAAGCAAATTGGCAATGGTGGTCCCAAAACTACCCGCTCCAACTACACCAATGGTTTTCTTATTTTCTACAGAAAGTGTCATGTATAACTGTTAACTCTTAACTTTTAATACTGTACTTCCTTCTAAGGTACCAACAGGAAGTACAGCATTAAATAGTCAGTATAAAAAGGATCTGTTTTTGATCCACTATTCTGGCAAATGTACAATTTATTTACCTTCTTTAACAAACTAAACGTTTTGTAAATATCGTTTATAAGTTTTACTCAAAAGAGAACGAGGAAAGTATTTAGAGGACCAGCTAGAAAGTGATTTTTAAAAGGTCTCGGAATAGTTTAAAATATCTTAGTTCAATACTGCGAATTAAAATTAAAACAAGAAAAGTATAATCTCCACTATGCCGAAACAGAATTATAAAACCTATTTAACCCTTTTCACCTTTATCTTTGCCATTTGGCTCATAAAAGGGGATTGTCAATCAACGAGTGACTTCCCAATCTCTGGTCCAGTGCAACAAGAAAGCGGGCCAGGAGGCAAAGATTATCATCACGATTCCATCGCTATTTTTGACTACGCCGATAAGCAGGACGGCTTTTGGTTGTATCAACCAGCCTCACCAACCCCTAGTGCTGCGCCAGTGGTTGTTTTCCTCCATGGTTATGGAGCATACAACCCAATGATCTATGGAAAGTGGATAAAACATTTAGTAAAAAGAGGGAACATCGTCGTTTTCCCACGTTATCAAAAAAATCTGTTCAGTCCTTCTGCGGATAAATTTATTCCCAATACTGTAGTTGCCATAAAAGATGCACTAACCATTATTGATTCGATTCATCACATTGACCCAATCGTGGATAATTTTGGAATTACAGGGCACTCTTATGGTGGAGTAATCGCCGCTGGGATGACTGCAGATTATGCAAGCTATGGCATTCCACAACCTAAAGCAGTTCTCTTATGTTCTCCCGGTTCTGGCCCATTTAAAGGGGGCGTCTTGGACGATTATTCTGGTATTCCGTCGGATACAAAATTAGTGAGTATGGTTAGTGAGAACGATAAAATCGTAGGTGATAAAATAGGGGTTCGTGTTTTTGAAACAGCAGTGAATACTCCCAATCGAAATTTGATTCGTCAATATACTGATGAGCACAGCGTATCCGATCCTATTCATGCAGGCCACAATGAATGCTATTCTATTGATAAAGATTTGGATAATGGCATACGTAATTCCACCGCGAAAAGAGCCCAGCGAATTAGTGAACTCAACACATTGGATTATAATGGCTATTGGAAAATATTTGATGCGCTGATGGCTTGCAATACACAAGAATCAAATTGCAGTATGGCTCTTGGGAATACGCCCATGCAACGCAGTTTGGGAAGCTGGAGTGATGGCAAGGTCATCAAAGAACTGGAGGTAGTGGTGCCAGAGGTAACAATAAAATTACAATTGAGTGATTTGGAAGAGAAGGCCGGGAATCGATAGACTTCGTTTAGTCAAATCTAAAAGGCATATAAAATTGTACTTCACATACTTTACCCCAATAGACTGCAGGCTCAAATTCATACTTTACAATCAGCGTCAATAGTTGCTCATCGATTTTTTCGGAAACAGATCTTAATATCCTGGGTTTTTCGACCTTGCCCTCTTTGCTTATCGTAAAGTTTAAAACAGTAATCCCATCTAAGCATTCATTTTCCGAATAAGTTAGTTGACCCTGTATAAGATTTAATAACTCTGCATTTGTCCCGAATTTATATTTCGGCATAATCTGAATTGGATCGACGAACATCAATTCCTCTTCTTCAGGTAAATGATCAAACAACGGCTCAGGGATTGTATCATTTTCTTGAGCGCCGCAAGAGTAGGCGAACAAAAATACAGTGACAGTTATTAGAATGACTCGAAACATAATATGGGTTTTCTAATATTGATGTATTCTTAGTCATATTTGGTGTAAACCACTTCGTAATGAGTATAAAAAATCTACTATATCTTACTATTCTCTAATCGCGCAATAATTCCAACATCCGTCACTTTCACAAAAGCACCATCCTTTCGAAAGCCCCAACCCTGATCCGTCAGCTGATATATTCGATTATCCAATTTTTCCTTTTGATAAATGCGCATTTCACCCAAAACGACCACTGAATTGGAAGGTAAGTCTCTAGTCACCACTGCATTAGCACCAATTCTACAATTGTCTCCAATACTAACATTGCCGATTATTTTAGCCCCAGCCCCTATCAAAACATTATCTCCGATAGTCGGACTGCCAAGGCCTTTGGAATCAATTAACATATTGGACCCAATGGTAACCTGCTGGAAAATTGTGCAGTTCTTACCTATACTGGCGTCGCCAGAGATAAAAACACCTGACGTGCCATGTAGAAAATTTATAGGACCAGCAATAGTATTGTTAAGCGGAAGGTAAGCGTTGGTCTCGGCTTCAAAACGTCGATTGATAAAGGCATACATTTTCTTCAAAAACTTTGACTGGCTATTCTGATAGCGCAATCGTAAAGCATAGTAACCGCCAAGGTGATGTGTGATCTTAGTAAAAATCATGACCCAAATTCCTGCTCCACAATCTTTATCTTCTTTCCAACCTCCTTTGCCAATCGTTTTTTATAAGCCACCACCTTATTTCGAATTTTAGTATCTGCACTCCCAATAATTTGCGCTGCTAAGATTCCTGCATTTTTCGCTCCATTCAAGGCAACGGTAGCCACCGGAACCCCACCTGGCATTTGCAGAATAGACAAAACAGAATCCCAGCCATCAATCGAATTAGAAGATTTTATCGGTACTCCAATGACTGGCAATGGAGAAAGAGAAGCCACCATGCCCGGTAAGTGGGCAGCTCCACCTGCACCCGCTATCACCACCCGAATGCCTCGCTTGTGTGCCTTTGTAGAAAATTCAAATAGTCGATCTGGGGTGCGATGAGCAGAGACCACTGTTAACTCATAAGGAATTCCAAAATCATCTAACATTTCTGCGGCCTTACGCATAACGGGCAAGTCAGAATCAGAGCCCATGATAATACTAATAATTGGTTTTGACATTTTTTATTTTTTTGGTAATCGCAACGGCGCAACTAAGACACTACGTTGTTTTGAAATGAATTAGGGAACTACATTTGAAGTATTTGGAGGTGCGACTTGTTCTCAATCCTTTCGACTAACAATCCGTAATCCATCCCGCAAACGAACCGCATTCTTCTTCGCTACCTCCAAGTCTTCATCTACCACAGTAGCATGTCCCATTTTACGGAAAGGTTTTGTTATATTTTTACCATAAAGATGAAACTTAGCTCCAGGGATTTGCAAACACTCCGCCATTCCTTCATAGACAGCAGGCCCGGTAAAACCCTCTGTCCCAAGCAGATTGACCATTACAGAAGGACTTGTAATGCGAGTAGAACCCAATGGTAAATTCAGAATGGCTAACAATTGCATCTCAAACTGTGAAGTGATACAACTGTCAATAGTATGATGTCCGCTGTTATGTGTTCGAGGAGCTACTTCATTAATGAGTAGGTCTCCGCTTTTGGTCAAAAACAATTCTACTGCAAGAAGACCACACATATCATAAGCAGCAATGGTGGCTTTTGCCATTGCTTCCGCCTGTTCCGCAATTTCTTTAGAAATGTTCGCAGGACAAAATAGAAATTCTACAAGATTTGCACGGGCATCAAATTCCATTTCAACAGCAGGGTAGGCCACGACTTCTCCATTTTCATTCCTAGCGACAATGACTGCAATTTCTTTGTCAATATCTACCAAAGGTTCAATGACGCAGGGCCCCTCTAGGATTTTACCTTTGTCTGACATGTTTTTTATCACAGCGACTCCTTTGCCATCATATCCAGCCGTTCTTGATTTTTGAACGAAAGGATAAAAGATCTCACCTCCGGAAATTGCGGATAAAACCTCGATGTCGGAGCTATATAATTTAAAGCTGGAAGTCGCCAGTCCTTTATCTTTATAAAACTGCTTTTGCAAGCCTTTATCCTTTATAATGTTTAGCGCACTTGGATTAGGGTGAACGGTTACGCCTTCTTTTTCTAATTGTATTAAAGCCTCTGTATTGACATGCTCAATTTCTATGGTCACCACATCTTTATCCTTCCCAAAGTTATAAACATCATCGAAATCCTTGAAAGAACCTTCAGTGAAGTTCGTACAATAAGGCCCTGCAGGGAAATCAGGAGAAGCATCTAAAACATGGAAGGGGATACCCCAATTTGCTGCAGCTAAAGCTAGCATTTTACCCAATTGGCCGCCACCTAGCACGCCGACCTTATAATCTGAAGGGAAGTTTTTCTGCTCCGTCATAGTTGTTTTTTTTGAAACCGCGAATTTAGGAGAAATCAATGAAAGAATGTCACTGGAGCAGGGCTTATTTGGATTTTTGCAATTTGCTTAGGGCAGGTGACGGCAAATAAGGGCGGATGAGGGGGCTTATTTCGCATTCACTTACATTAGAAGGAACCCTTATCTACCCTTATCAGCCATCATCCATTATCTACCACCCTTTAAATTTTTCAAAACCTCGGCGGAATCTCTCCCTTAAAATGACCATTCATTTCTACCCGCTTTCTCAATCGTTCTGCCTCCTCAACAATCGGAATCATTCGCTCCAAATGCGCTTTCATGTATTGTTGACGGTCCGCTCGATCCAGTATTGTTAAAAATTCATACTCCTGTTCCTTGTTAAAACCGACATGGTGGGCAAGTTCGTACAAGCTAAAGCTTAACTTGTTTTTAGGAATGTCTTTTTTGATCTTCAAAATGCTAAATAAGGTTTGTACCAACTCTACAATTACCGTATTTATGACAGGATCATAATTACCAGATTTAAACTCCAGACGCTTAATATCCCCACCACTATATAATTTATTTGGCACTTCTTTATAAAACTCCGTTATCTCTACGATACCAACGCCGCGTGTCTTAATATCCATTTCACCAGAATCGTAAGTTTTGCTTATTTCAATAACTTTCATTTCAGTTGCATACAACATTACTTTTTCGTCCAAATAGGCCGGAATTCCAAAGGTAGTTCTGTTTTGGTCTGCCTCACGTATAAGCTGTTTATACCTTGGCTCGAAAATGTGCAAGTTGAGGTTTTCGCCAGGAAAGGCAACAAGATTAAGGGGGAACAGCGGTATAAAGTCAGTCATATGAACTTAGATTTTGAACTGCGAATATGCGAAACTTTGGATGATTATCATAAATTTGTAACTCAGACCATAAAAACCTAAAAATCATGCGCCACTTAAAACCAAATTACCTACTTTTATTACTCTGCACCATTGTGTTTTTTGCTACTTCCTGCAAGAAACCAGATGCTCCTCGTGCGAAGGTTATGTCCGATAAAGTATTTGCCTACATCTATGCACATACTTCTGGTACCATTTCTCAATCAGACCCTATAAAAGTTCGCTTCACAAAACCGGTTATCAACTCTGATAAAATAGGAACGGTGGCCGATCCTGGTGTATTTGCTATTCGACCAGCAATCAAAGGAACAGCGATCTGGGCCGAAGACAATACCTTGATTTTTGAGACCGAAGAAGATTATGAATATGGCAAACAATATTTAGTAACTATAGAACTCGATCAATTGTTTGAAGAAGTACCAAAAGAGGCAAAACGTTTTGAATTCAACGTGCAAATTAGAGAAGTATTCTTTGAAGTAATGATAGATGGGATTGAGTCTGTAGACAATTCAGACCTTTCCCAACAAAATATCCGAGGTAAGTTGTATTTTTCAGAATCCGTAGATGATACTAATGTCGAGCGGCTATTGGAAGCCAAACAAGGCAAAGCACGTCGCCCGATTAAATGGACACATAGCGGCCAAGATCATTATTTTACAGTAGAAGAAGTGCGACGTTCTAACATTAATTCTACAGTAGACTTGACTTGGGATGGCTCACCGATGGGGATTGACTATAAAGGGGAGTCCACTGTGAAAATTCCGGCCTTAAATGATTTTTCTTTATTGGATGCAAAAATAATCCAGCAGGCGGAACCCTATGTAATTCTTACCTTTTCAGACCCACTTCTAGCGGACCAAGACCTTAATGGATTGATAAAGTTTCCGAATTACTATGGACGGCTGCGAACGGACATTGATGGAAACCGAATTCGGGTTTATCCCTCCCGAATGATGTCAGGCGAACAAACAGTTATTGCAAAGAAAGGAATTAAGAATGTCAATAGCATTGCTATGGCAGAAGCTTCGACTTTAGATGTCTTTTTTCAAAGCCCTAAACCGGAAGTTCGCCTAAGTAGTAATGGCGTGATTATGCCTAATTCTGAAGGGCTGATATTCCCTTTTGAAGCTATTGCATTGGAGGCTATTGATTTTGAAATTTTTAAAATTCACAATAACAATATCCTGCAATATCTGCAAGTCAATGAATTAGATCAACATGGAGAATTGGAACGTGTAGGTACTGTTATTTATCAAGAAAAAATTGATCTTAAAGACTTGTCGGCTACTGCCAATCCATTAACTTGGTCGCATTATGCTGTTGATTTGGAAAAGCTGATCCAAGAGGATCCGGATGCGCTTTATCAGGTTCGAATTGGTTTTAAGCAAGCCTATTCCTTATTCAATTGTAATGAGAACGAAACGAATGAAGAGGGAGGGCAAATGTCATTGACAGAAGATGAAGAAAAGGATTTAGAGAATGGTGAAATTCGTTCGATTTGGAATACGCGTTACTACAGCTATCCGGGTTATCGTTGGGCACATAAGGAAAATCCTTGCTATCCGGCGTTCTATCGCTATCAAAATTTCGTTCGCCGAAATGTATTAATGTCTAACTTAGGAATCATTGCAAAAAAAGGGAGAGATGGTTCTATGTTATTGACCGTTTCTGACATTAGAACCACTAAGCCAATGTCGAATGTGCAACTGAATTTCTTTAACAAACAGAACCAATTGATTCATAGCATGTCAACAGATGGCGATGGAGTTGCTCGAGCAAATTTAGAAAAAGAAGCTCATTTAGTTGTTGCTGAAAATGGAGCTCAGAAAGGGTATTTAAGAGTGACAGATGGTTATTCTTTGTCCTTAAGTCGGTTTGATGTGGAGGGTGCTGAACGTCAAAAAGGGATGAAAGGATATTTATATGGTGAGCGCGGTGTCTGGCGGCCAGGAGATTCATTGTTTCTCCACTTCGTGCTGGAAAGCGGAAACATGCCAGACGATCATCCTATTCAATTTGAGCTTTATGATCCTAGGGGGCAACTACAAGAAAAGAGAAATACGGCGGTAAATGTCAACAAGGTATATCCCTTGCATACGGCCACTAGTTCCGCTGCTCCAACAGGGGATTGGCAAGCGGTGGTTACCATTGGTGGGGCCAAGTTCCGTAAATCATTAAAAATAGAAACAGTCAAACCAAATCGACTGAAAGTAGATTTAGATCTGGGAAATGAAAAGATTTATGAATCGGATGGAGACCTGAATGCAAATCTAAAAGTTAAGTGGTTGCATGGTGCGGTTGCACGAAATTTAAAAGCCAAATCCGAGCTGGAATTGAAAGCAGTTAATACTTCATTTAAGAATTTCAAAGAGTATGAATTTGACGACCCCACTAAAAGATTTAATACAGGACCAAAAGTTATTTTTGATGGAACTTTAAATGAGAACGGAGAGGCTTCCTTTTCTTACAAACTAAACACTAACAATAGAGCCCCTGGCTTATTGCAAGCCAATATAAAAACCAGAGCTTTCGAAAAGGGAGGTGATTTTAGTACAGCGACCATGCAAGTTCCTTATTATCCATATGAACAATATGCAGGGGTGTTTTTGCCGAAAAATGAATACGGCGAAAAGCGTATAAATATTGGGCAAAAGGCGAATATCGATTTTGTTTTAGTAGATAAAAATGGAAAACCCAGAGCCAATCAGAAGTTGAAAGTTGGTCTGTATCGTGTTAGTTGGAGATGGTGGTGGGATAGAGATAATGAAAATTTATCTCAATATAACAATAGTAACCACATGGGGGCTATAGAAACTGGAGCATTGACGACCAATGGAAAAGGGGAGGTACAGTGGCCGGTCGAAATAGAGCGTTGGGGGCGTTATATGGTTCGGGTATGTGACGCAAATACAGGGCATTGTTCAGGAGATTTTTTCTACGCAGGTTATCCATATGGCGAGAAAGGACAAAATCGAGATGCAGCCGCCATGTTGACCGTACAGCCGGATAAGGAGGTATATGATGTAGGGGAAAAAGTTACCTTAACTATTCCAGGAGGAGAAAAAGGACGATGTCTAATCTCATTGGAAAGTGGTGATAAGGTGATCGAAACTTATTGGAAAGACACAAAGGCGGGGACCAATAGATTTTCTTTTAGAGCAACTAAAGAAATGTCTCCAACAATATATGCACATGTTTCTCTAATGCAACCACATGAAAAAAAGAAAAACGATTTGCCGATTAGAATGTATGGTCTGGCTCCGATAAAAGTGGAAGATCCGGCCACGCGTTTATCTCCAGAATTAAAAATGCCAGCGGTCTTAAAACCAAAAGAAAACTTTGCACTAAGCGTCTCTGAAAATAATGGAAAAGAAATGGCTTATACCATAGCTATTGTGGATGACGGTCTATTGGATTTGACGAATTTCAAAAGTCCAAACCCCTGGGATGCCTTTTTTGCTAAAGAAGCTCTAGGTGTGAAGACCTGGGATGTTTATGACCATGTTTTGGGCGCTTATGGTGGTCAGTTGGAACGAATATTTAGTATTGGTGGTGATGTCGCAGAATTGAACAAAACCAAAGCAAAAAAAGCAAACCGCTTCAAACCAGTAATTTTGCACCTTGGCCCTTTTTATTTAGCTCCCGGAGAATCGGTTACTCATAATTTGGAAATGCCCAATTACGTAGGTTCTGTTCGGGCTATGGTAGTCGCTTCAGGAAACGGAGCCTATGGTAATTTTGAGAAAACTGTCCCGGTTCGAAAACCATTGATGTTACTGGCAACCTTACCTCGTACACTTGGCCCAACAGAAGTACTACAACTTCCTGTTAACGTCTTTGCAATGGAGAAAAAAGTCAAAAATGTGAACATCTCCGTTCAGGAGAAATCCGGTTTAGTTGACTTTACAAACGGACAAAGTCAAAGTCTGAGTTTCAGTTCCGTTGGAGATAAAATGGTCAACTTTGACCTCAATGTAGGAAGTCGTTCTGGTGTGGCTAAATTTGTTGTTTCCGCAGAGGGTAATGGCGAAACAGCTACGCAAGAAATAGAAATTCAAGTTCGAAATCCGAACCCTTTTGTATCAGAATCCTTTGATAAAGAAGTAGGGGGCGGAGAATCAGAGAATATCAACTTCAAAGCAATTGGAACAGCAGGCACTAACTCTGCCGTATTAGAAGTGAGTCGAATTCCAGCGATTAATTTAGAGGAAAGGATGGATTATTTAATTCGCTATCCTTATGGTTGTTTAGAACAAACGACCTCGTCTGGTTTTCCGCAATTGTTTGTGAAAAATCTATTGCCAATGGATGCCGAGCAAAAACGAGAAGTAGAATATAACATTAAAGCCACATTGGATAAATTAAAAACCTTTCAGCTGGTAAATGGGAATTTTAGTTACTGGCCAGGGCAATCCAGTTACGATAGTTGGGGAAATAATTATGCGGGACATTTTATTCTAGAAGCGGAGAAGCAAGGTTATACCTTGCCGGTAAACGTGAAAAAACGTTGGCTAAAAGGTCAAAAGAGATTAGCAAAGGAGTGGATTCCAAAAGGTTATGAAAACAATCGTTACCGTTATTTTAGACATAGAGGTTGGGAATTGACGCAAGCCTACCGACTGTATACCCTTGCACTAGCAGATTCACCAGAATGGGGAGCAATGAACAGAATGCTCGAACAGAAAAACCTAAAAGAAGCGACCAAATGGAGATTGGCAGCTGCCTATGCAGTCGCTGGAAAACCAGAGGTGGCTGAAAGACTGGTAAATGGCTTGTCGAAAACATTTAAAGCTTATCGGGAAATGTCCGGAACTTATGGTTCTGGTCTAAGAGATGAAGCAATGGTTTTGGAGACCCTTTCCTTGTTAAACAAAAAGGAAGAGGCCAATAAACTACTCAAAATGATGGCCCAGCAACTGTCAAGTGATCAATGGTATGGCACACAAACTGTTTCTTTTTGCCTGATGGCCATTGCCAAACATGTAGGAGGGGAGGATGCGAGTGTTCCTTTTGAATTCGCTTTTTCTGTTAACGGAAGTGCGGCTCAAAATGCAAGCTGTGGCAGTCCGATGATGCAAATTAAAATACCCGTAGATGGGCAGGGAGGGCAAAAGGTTGAGTTGACAAATAAGAGTAACAATCAATTATTTGCTCGTTTGATTAATACTGGCCAACCTCTAATCGGCGATGCTGGGAGTAAAGCTGAAAACCTCAAGATGCAGGTGACCTATAAAACAACGGATGGTAAAACAGTAGACCCCACAACTATTTCGCAAGGAATGGATTTTATTGCAGAGGTTCAAATTACGCATCCGGGTGGTTCTAAAGGTACTTATCGGGAAATGGCTTTGACACAAGTTTTTCCAGCAGGTTGGGAAATTCATAACCCTAGGATGGATGGCATTAATGGTGCGCGAAGAGCTTCTAATGAGACTTACTTGGATCTCCGTGATGATCGAGTAAATGTCTTTTTTGATTTGAAGAAAGGAGAAACTTTCACAAGTAGTGTGCAAGTGAACGCGGCCTACGCTGGAAAGTATTATTTACCGACAGTGAGTTGTGAGGCAATGTACGATAACAGTGTGTTTGCACGTAATGGTGGGAAGTGGGTGAACGTGATAGGAGAGGAGGAGATTTAATTTGCAAGTAAATAATAGAGCCAAGCAGCTTCTAAAAGTTGCACCTTCCAAGTTTCTCACGAAGACTCTGGAAGAGTCGAACGAACATTAGCCTGGAGTTGCAACTCCAGGCTAATAAAAGGAAACACGCAAAAGACTCTGGAGGAGTCAAACACCTACAAGCATGGAGTTGCAACTCCATGCACTCACAGAGAAAAATTAAGACCATGACTATCTCAAGATGGAAAACTAATGTTATCGTAGGAGTTATCTTTAGCTTGTTTTTACTAAGCGCTGGTTGCCAAGAAAAATCAGAACCCTGTCAAGATCCAGAACAAGGCCCAACTTTCACTTTAAGTGACTCCGTTAAGGAATACTTTGGAAATTACTACGATGCCGCTCAATTAATATTCGTTGATTCTACGGGGGAAGAAATTATTTTTAGTTTAAGTGAAATAACAGAAAGTTTTGGAGGTTATGGCTATAGCAAAACCTGCGAATCGAATAACTCTTTTTTACAAAATGTAGAAGGGCAATCAGAAATCTCCAAATTGTATCTATCAAGCTCCTCATTTATCGAACCTTTTTACCTCCAATTAGTAGAATATCCTAACGTCGAAGAAAGCGAGACTTACGAAGGAATTGGAATCTTTTACGGTGATTTGACCAATTTAGAAGAAGGAGACGGACTCTTTTTTTACAGCATTGATGGGGAGAATCAATATGGTGTAATTGAGGAAAATCTTGAATTAAATGGGGTAATCTATCCTACTGTTATTTCCAATGAATCTCCGTTAATACCACCTAAGTTTAAACTTAAAATAACGAAGGAGGAAGGGATTGTTTATATTAAGGATAATGAAAACGGGGTGGAGTGGTTTTATGATCGGAAGGAGTAAAAATTGACTTTTAGTTATGTAATAATCAATAAGTTGCCATTAGAAAAATGCAATGTGAAAGGAAAAAATAGGAAAAGGAAACAGTAACTGATACTTAGAAACAGCTAAAATCCATTACCTTCGGCTTCTAAAGATTAAAATAAAAGGACTAAGTCGAAAAAAAATACCTAACAATAAATGCCCGTACTACAACCCGCCTCTATAAAACAAGTCGCCCGAGAACTCTCTGAAGGCAACACCTGCTACATCAACAAACGAAGCACTAAAATCATAACCATAGATAAGTATATAGAAGACCCTGAAGAAATCGCAGCCCAAGCAGAAGCTCAAGAAGCCATGGACGCAAAACCAGAGCGTTACTTGAAAATTGAGCCCATGCCTGATAAAGATTTATTGGTCATCATGCGTGATTTTTTGGAAGAGGTGGCAGATAGAGGTAAGCGGAAACAATTGTCCAATGCATTGAACAGAAAGAAACCCATTCGGAATTTTACCCAGGCTGTAGAAAGCGATATGGAACTAAAGCAGCACTGGAGAAATTATGGTTTTGAGGAATACCAACGCTGGGTTTCTAATGTGGTTATTGATGCGTATAATTATTAATACTTATCAAGAGTTGATTAAAATGCAGTAGATATATTAATATTGGATATTTGATTAAAGACTAAGGATTATTCCCTCAAACACGAAAAAGTATTTCATTTTCATTTGAGCGAATAATCCTTAATCTTTAATTTTTTAATTCTTAATCGAAAAATAAAAGTAACTTACTCTACCATAAGCTTCCCACTCCCAATCAAATTCTCCGACCCTATAATGATCTCATAAAAGTAAAGTCCACTGGCTAAACCATTTCGTTCAAATTGCAATCTGTTATTTGTAAAAGAGTGACTTCTGACACTTCTTCCCATAACATCATATATACGTAAGATTGCTTTTTCATATTGTTCACCCGAAATCTCAAATGTTGTTGATTCTCCAAATGGGTTTGGATAGTTTATAATGTCGACATTTGGTACGAATACCTCAGTGGAAGAAACAATGGTGTAATCTGCCCCTATAGTATGCCAAGCATCATTGGTTAAAATTGGGGAATTGTTGTCAAAATAAATATCAGCATCGTTGTGAATGATAGATCCAATTGGGTTATCTCTTTGTTGCGAAATTTTGAATTTGACAAAACCATGAGATGCTGGCTCATTGACATTGCTGTCCGGAAGCATAATGTTACTAAAAGTAAAAGTCAAAGCACCGTTGTTTTCCAGATTATAGGTATATGGATGACTACTCGCTCCAGGCCTGATCGTAGCAGGATCTAATAGGGTAGATAAAGTATCAATGATAGTGACAAGGAATGCTGTATCTGTTCCTGTGTTCTGGAATCGGATCTTGTATTCGATGTCCGTGTTGGCCTCGATGAAATGATCGTCGTCATATCCTTTTGGCGAAGCTGCCTTATCGTTAGGATCAAAAGAACCTATGTTCTCCTGACAGTCAATGGAAACAGATGGAGAACCGTCATATTCGGGATACATGGTGATAAAACCAAGGCTACTGAAAAAAGAACTATCACTACTGCAACCTTCTATAGCGACAGAGGGCATTTGCATATTCGGGTGACCTGGAATTTGGTCTACTTCTAAGCGGAAAGTACTTCCAGATGCAGGAATTGTTAAACTACTAAATTCTCCAATCTCTAAGGGGTCGTCGCTGCCAGAAAGCATTACAATTTGATCTTCAATAACAAAGTAATTAAGATCTCCAACCATATTGCCAGACCCAACGTTGGTGGTAGTAAACGTTACATTTCCATCAATACAAGAGGCTGTTAAATCAAGGCTGGCACCAGACCAGTTTGGATCATTTGGAACGCAAATACTATCTGGGTAGATTCGAGCCTCCACACAATGCGTTTGCCCTAGAACCGTAGAATCACAATCTACCGTGACACTAACGGTGAAGTCACCACATTCATTTGCTGCTAAATTTCCAATGTCAAAAAAATAGGTGCCATCTACCACTACGTAACTCGCGCTAGAACTATTTACTGTAAGGTATGAATCAAAATCAATCTCGATGTAAGTGTCCTCAGAATCCGTTGTACCTGAATTACAATAGTTGACGTGATAGATGTTAGAGAAACATCGCCTTAAAAAAGGGGTGCCGATATCAACTATTAAATAAGGACAGTCAATATCTTCTGTTATCGGAAAATCAATAGTCTCTGACCCGTTGAACAAAGGGAAATCTACATTGACGTCTAAGACGCAAGAGCTACGATATGGATTTGGCTGGATGGCATTGACGATATAGGAACCGCTATCTACTCGTAATTCATAGTAGCCTTCTTCATCGGTTAAAGCATAAAAAGACTGATTGCCTGCCGCTCTAACAATCCATCCTTGATAGCTCGGCTCGTTGGGGTCTACTTGACAATTTCCGTCAATGTCTTCTACTAGGTTTCCTGAAATTACATTGGTATAAATATATCCATCGCTATTTAATTTTGATACATAACATTTACTCCCACGTAATCCTCCTAGCAATATATTTTCATTGTTGTCTTCTATTACAACATAAGCATAGTCACTAACACCAGGTATCCCTATTTCTCTAGTCCAAACACTTGATCCATTTGAGGATAGGCGATTCAATTCTATATTGGATTGAGTAGTGGCATTATTAGTAGAAGCGTCGGCGATTCTTGTCGTAACTAGGATGTCTCCATTGAGTGTCTCAGTTAATCCTCTTGCAACGGTGTAGTAGTTGTGCCCACTTATAAAAATGCTTTGATAATAAGTCTCAGAAAACTCATTGGACCATTCCAGATCTCCATCGAATGAAAATTTAGCAACATTAAAAGCAACATTTTCTGGTTGTGAATTATCTAAATAACTTACACAAAATCCATCATCATTTGTCGAAATAAGGCGCTGAATTATTTCTAAGCTGAATGGATTTGTTTGATATATATCAGTTTCCCATAGCAATTGTCCAGAAGGGCTAAATTTCATAATTACAATTGTACGAACATCAACACCACCAACATTATCTGCACGTCGAGCTGAAATAACAATGTTGTCACTTTCGTCTTTTGCTATGTTACCCCCTAGACCTCCGATACAAAAATATCCACTTAGGATTTCTTTGGATATAAAACTACCCTCTGAATCTGTCCTTATTATAAAAACATTGCCATCAGTAGGTGAAGTCTCATTTTCAAGGCCTGTCATAACTAGATCACCGTTATCCATTTCAACTATTCCTCTTAGGTAATGATCGAAAGGAATGCTTAAAGAGGAACTATTACCCAAAGTCCCATTAGGAAAGACTTTAAAAAGCTGGATAGTCCCACCTGGGTTGCCAGCAATCAAAAAAGCCCCATCGCTGGTTTCAATCATATATTGACCCCCTTGAGAAATACTCCAAAGGCTTTCTCCTTCATTATTAATGTGACTGAGTTTGTCGTTTCCCAAAACCATATAACCTTCTATTGGATGGGGAAGGATGTGTTTTGCAGAGCTGTTTACTGGATAGGTTTGTTCCCAACCTTGCGCAGAAAGCGAAGCCGTAAAGAGGATCAGGCAGTATATTAGGCTTATGTAGTTCTTCATCATCATGTTTTTTGTTTTTGTAAAATATGTTTTCTTGGACTTGCTTCGTGAATTATAATTCAAATTTGAGCTATAATTATAGAATTGACAAATACAAAAAAGCACTTTTGTCTAGGCATATATTTCCTTTTTTGATACATTTACCTTTAAATATTGTAAATATTGCTTAATTTGTCTAGGTGAAAAATCAATAGTTATTTCAATTTTATGGAGAAATCAAAGCTTTTGGCTGTTTTAGTTACATTAAGCAAGAAGGAATTGCGCGATTTTCGTAAGTACTTAGACTCGCCATTCTTCAATCCACGAGAAGATGTACTTCTTTTATTTGACCATTTAGTAGCAGGAATCGCTGCAAATCAGCCTCATCTAACGAAGAAATTACTGTTTACTAAAGTATATCCTGGCCTCCCATACAACGATCACCAACTCCGTCAGATCAAAAGTTTTTGTTTCAAACATTTAGAGCAATTTCTCATTCATCAGTCTTATTTTAAAGAAACCTTGAAACCTAAGATGCGTTTGGCTCAAATCTACAGGGAACGAAATTTAGCAAAACACTTCCAGCAAAGTATCCGGGATGTTCGTCTAAAACAAGAACAGATTCCAATCAGGAATGCAGATTACTTTAATGACCATTTTCAAATATTATTGGAGGAATATCAATTCGATCTAAGTGAACAGAGAACCGGTGCAAAGAACTTGCAAGAGATTAGTAACAACATCGATATCGCTTATTTGACCATCAAACTTCGCCAAACCTGTTTTTCTTTATCTCATCAGGCTGTTTATAAAACGGAATATCACTTTGGTCTTCTTCAGGAAATGATTCATTATATTGAAGAGGAGGGACTGTTAAAGATTCCAGCAGTTGAAATGTATTATTATTGTTATAATGCTTTGACTCGGCCCGAGGAAATTCATTTTTTTGAAAAGCTAAAAACAGCTTTGTTTAAGTACGCCTCCTTTTTTCCAAAAAAGGAAATTAAAGACCTCTTTCTGTTGACCATCAATTATTGTGTAAAACGACTCAATGAAGGCAACCGAGTGGTCGTACCAGACTTGTTAGATCTTTACAAAGAAGGCCTGCGTCAAGAATACCTGCTGACAAACGGCGTGCTCTCCCGATTCACCTACCAAAATGTGGCGACTATGGGACTAATTCAAAAAGATTACGACTGGGTAGAATCTTTTAACGTGGACTATAAAAATCATATGGAAAAACAATATAGAGAAACGTCCTACAGCTACAACATGGCACGATTGGCCTATTCCAGAAAAGACTATGATAATGTATTATTATTGTTACAAAAAGCAAATTACAAAGACATATTATTGAACTTGGCTATTAAGACCATAGCCTTGAAAACTTATTTTGAACTGGGTGAAATTGACTTGTTGGAATCCCATATGGATGCCATGCAAAATTACATTCGCCGCAAGAAAGACATTGGTTACCACCGGGAGTTGTATTTGAATTTGATCTATTTCACTCGGCAATTACTGGAAAGAGCAGTAAAAGGAAAAGCGGAACGAAAAACGGTACTAGAAGAATTATCTAGGGCAAAAGGAGTAGCTGAGAAGGATTGGTTGATTTCCCAGTTGGATTAAGCAAGTTAGAATTTACTTGCACATATCAAATAATCTCCATACATTTACGGTATCCAATCCAAAGTAAGTCTGATCCGAAGACTTAAATTTAAATTATCCACCAAAGGTTATCCGATCTTTTTTATTGTATAATAATGCAATGCATTAAACGCAATTGCTTTGACGCTAAGTCAAGGTATTTGTACGATTTGCTAAAGCTTAAAACTAAAAACAATGACAAAAAGGATCAAACATTCCATTTTCGGATACTCTAACTACCGTAACTTCATCTTACTATTGTGCGCTACATTCTCTTTCCAAACTTTATTAATTGGCCAAGAGAAAAATGCGATTTATACAGAAACCATTCCCTTAGGTGAGGAGGATGGGAAAGTGGAGCTCAATATTTATAATTACACTTCGAGTGAAACTAAACCACCATCGCCACCGCCCATTAGCAGTGCCACTAGCGGAGTGCTTAACAATGAATGTAGCGTAGAAGCGGAGATACTATTCAGTTCATATAATACAGGTGAAGAACTTCCAGATGATACTTGTAATCCTAATGATACACTTGAAATCTGCTTTCAAGTCAATGTTTGGAATCAAATCAACGGTAATTGGTTTCATGGTTTAGTTCCAAATTTTATTGAAAATGAAATCTGCTTTCAACCTCTGGACGTGACTCCTGAAGGAGAGCCAGGTTTTTATACTGTTCCATTTACCAATAGCTCGGGAGTTGGAGAGTGGCAGTGGTTTCCAGATGGGTCTGTTCTATATAACAATGTATCCGGAGGTTACTTGCCTCCGGGTAATCCTGTTGGTGCTGGATGGTTTTATGTAAGTGCTCAAGGGCTGGGCGGCGGAGATTTTTGTGTGGCGCCACTTCACCCAAATTGCAATTGGGGTGATGAGGGCGTTGGATCATGGGAAGTTTGTTTTCTCGGTCAATTTGATTGTGGTAGTGAAACCGGTTTAGTCGAATGTCCATTTAATTTTAAAACCTTCAGTGATAGTGAAACCGGTAGCTTTCAGCCAGAGGCTTGTCAGAATGATTTGCCCGAAGAGAAATCTCTTTTTGGCCAATGTTGTGAACAACCCATCATTACAATTGTAGAGTCTGATTATACCATTTGTAGTGGCGACCTTTTCGAATTACCACTTACCAGTAACATGGATCCAGAAACTACCTTTGAATGGACGGTTGTCCCCGGTATTTATGGCGCTACTCCTGGACAAGGCGATCTCATTTCTGATGTCTTAACAAATACAACCTGCGACCCCGTTACGGAAACGTATTACATCACCCCAACTTGTGCCTTTGGTTGTGAAGGAGAAGTTTTTGTGGTGACCGTCACCATTATTCCTGAGTTTGAAATGATTTTATTACAAAATGGTTATTCTTGTTACTTCGACGAAGTAGAATTAGTCGCATATGTAGACTGCGTCAATGATGTTACCTATCAATGGAGTACTGGGGAAACTTCACCGTCCATCTGGGCCTATTCTGGCACTTATTCCGTAACCGTTATGGATACCTATGGTTGTAACCTGCAAACCGATGAAATAACTATTTGGCATATCGAACCCGATTATATCTTTGCTAGCATTGACGCACCAAGTGGAACAGAAGTCTGTGAAGGCGATCCGATTAGTTTAACCGCTGTAGGAACGGGATCGAACCCAAATTATTTTGGATATTCTTGGAGCACCGGAGAAACTAGCCAATCAATTATACCAACTAATTCAGGAACCTATTCGGTTACCATTTCAAGTTGGTATAATTGCACAATAGATGATTCTGCTTCCATTGACATTACGATAAATGAAAACCCTGAAGTAGAGGTTTTCGCAAGTGCAACATCGATTTGTCCAGGACAAACCATTAGTATTTCCGCAGAGAGTACTACTGGTAGCTATGGTGGTTGTGTATGGAGTGATGGATCTACAGAACCTCAACTTATTGTTTCACCATCTGTTGGTGCTACAACTTACACAGTAGTTATAACTGACTTAAACGGCTGTACTGGAGAAGGAAGTATTGAAATTATTGTTGAAGAAGAATTGCCTAGTCCATACATCGATTGTATTGTCACTGAAACTAGCATTGAGTTCTCTTGGTACCCCATCCCTGGAGCAAGTAATTATATTGTAAATGGTCAGGAACAAACAGGAAACTCCATTCTATTTGATGACTTACAACCGAATGAAACTGTAGAGGTCACTGTTCAGGCTATCAATGCTCAAGGTTGTGGGAATAGCTTTGCGCAAAGCTCCTGTACAACAAATGCTTGTGCTCCGATAGATTTACAAATAACCCCAGTAAACCTTCTTTGTCAAAATGAGGCAACAATTGAATTACAAGCTTCAGAGCTGGGAGGACAATGGTATGGTCCAGGAATTACTGAACCTGATTTTGGTTTCTTCAATCCCTCCCTCGCAAACGCTGGAAACAACACCATAATTTATGTGATTTCTAATGACGTTTGTGAATACACCACCACTACAGAAATTGAAGTAGAAGCAGCGTTGGAGGAAGTTGTGATTACTTGTAATAGCACGATTGATGCAGTATCATTTACTTGGGAGTCGATTCCCAATGCAAGTGGCTATCTCGTCAATGGCACCTTCCAAAACAGCACCTCTTTCGAGGTCGACAATCTCCTCCCAAATCAAGGAGCCAACATAACAGTGGAAGCACTTAGCGATGGTCTTTGCCCCAACACCTCTGCTTTAGCTTACTGTGCAACAGAAGATTGTGCACCACTGAGTTTGGCAATCACTCCTGTAGCTGCTCAATGCGAATCAGGTTCAACAGTACAATTACAAGCTAATGAGGTAAACGTAGTTTGGTCTGGACCTGGAGTCACTGATGAGATAATGGGCAGCTTTGATCCATCAATGGCTACCGTCGGTACTAATTTTATTGTTTGTACTTTAGTAAATGGAGCCTGTGAATATACAGAAACGGTTGAGATAGAAGTCGAAGCCACCTCAGATGAACCTGTTATAAATTGTAATAGTACGGTTGATGAAGTGTCTTTTTCCTGGAGTTCAGTTCCTGGAGCTACGAGTTATATTGTAAATGGAATTGAGCAAAGTGGAACAACTTTCCAAGCAAGCAATCTTCAACCGAATCAAGAGGTGTTCATTTCTGTGGAAGCAGTTACCAATGGTGTATGTGGAAACAGCATTGTGGAAAGCTCATGTATTGCTCAGGACTGTGCCATTGTTAATTTGGCAATAAGTCCAGTCTCAAACCTTTGTCAAGAGGATGGTAGCATTCAATTGCAAGCAACGGAGCAGGACGTAGTTTGGTCTGGGACTGGAATTACAAACTCAGATTCCGGAGACTTTGATCCAGTTGCTGCGAATGTTGGAACGAATACAGTGATTTGTAGTTGGACAAATGGAGCTTGCGAATATACTGCTAGTTTGGAAATAGAGGTAGAAGCTGCTTTAGCAACGCCAGTTATTAATTGTAATAGCACTGTTGATGAAGTGTCTTTTTCTTGGGCTCCGGTACAAGGAGCTACAAGTTATATTGTAAATGGCATTGAACAAAGTGGAACAACTTACCTGGCCAATAATTTACAACCAAATCAAGAAGTCCTTATTTCTGTAGAAGCAGTTACTAATGGTGTTTGTGGAAACAGCATTGCGGAAAGCTCATGTATTGCTCAGGACTGTGCCATTGTTAATTTGGCAATAAGTCCAGTCTCAAACCTTTGTCAAGAGGATGGTAGCATTCAATTGCAAGCAACGGAGCAGGACGTAGTTTGGTCTGGGACTGGAATTACAAACTCAGATTCCGGAGACTTTGATCCAGTTGCTGCGAATGTTGGAACGAATACAGTGATTTGTAGTTGGACAAATGGAGCTTGCGAATATACTGCTAGTTTGGAAATAGAGGTAGAAGCTGCTTTAGCAACGCCAGCCATTAATTGTAATAGTACTGTTGATGAAGTCTCTTTTTCTTGGGCAGCGGTTCAAGGAGCCACAAGTTATCTAGTAAATGGAGTGGAGCAGAATGGAACAACTTACCTGGCCAATAATTTACTGCCAAATCAGGAAGTCTTCATTTCAGTGGAAGCAATTGCTAATGGTGTTTGTGGAAACAGCATTGCAGAAAGCTCATGTATTGCTCAGGATTGTGCCGTTGTGAATTTGGCAATAAGTCCCGTTTCAAACCTTTGTCAAGAGGATGGTAGTATTCAATTGCTAGCGACAGAGCAAAACGTAATTTGGTCGGGGACTGGTATCACAAATCCGGAATCTGGGGACTTTGACCCAGCCTCTGCAAATGTAGGAACGAATACAGTGATTTGTAGTTGGACAAATGGAGCCTGTGAATATACTGCTAGTTTGGAAATAGAGGTAGAAGCTGCTTTAGCCACTCCAGTCATTAATTGTAATAGTACTGTTGATGAAGTGTCTTTTTCTTGGATGCCAGTGCAAGGTGCTACGAGCTATTTGGTAAATGGCATTGAACAAAATGGAACAACTTATCAATCTAATAATTTACAACCAAATCAAGAAGTTATCATTTCTGTAGAAGCTGTTAGTGATGGTGCTTGTGGGAATAGTTTTGCGGAAAGCTCTTGTATCGCTCAGGATTGTGCGAGTGTAGATATGCTTATCACACCTGTAGCTGACATCTGTGGAAATGACATGCCAAATGGATTGATCGAATTAGAAGTGGAAGTACTCGGAGCCAGTCTATCAGGTGTCTGGTCAGGAAGTGGGGTAGTGGATGCGGTTAACGGTTTATTCGATCCTAATTCGGCGGACTTAGTCAATGGCGAAAACCAAATTTTATATACAATTACAGACAATTATTGTGAATATAGTGAAACTGCAACAATCAATATTTATGAGTCACTCCAAACGGGTATAATTCAAATCGGGGCATTGGATTGTTCAGATACTGCTCCAATCTTAGTGAGCCCAGCGCAACAAAATGTCGATTATGTTTGGACAACTCCTTCAGGAAACCAAATGAGTGAGACGCAAATAGAAGCTCTAGAGGAAGGACAGTATAATTTATTGATAACTAGCAATTTAAATGGTTGTACTGTGTCTGAATCTATAGCTCTAATTGCGGACTTTTTAACTCCAGTTACTGAAATAGCCAACCCGGAAGGAATGCTTACTTGTATAAAAGAAGAGGTAACCTTAAATGCACTTAGCTCCTCTTCAGGGCCTAATTTTAGTTATGAATGGCAAGGCCCAGGAGGTGATATTCTAACCGGAACCAACCCAATGGAACTCAGTGTTGATCAGGGAGGAACTTATACTTTAGTCATAACTGATTTGACAAATAGCTGCTCCTCCTCTGCATCTATTTCTGTTCCTCAAAACACAACTTTACCAACTGTTGAAGCAGGAGAATCATTGGAGTTTGGTTGCAACGATGAGGTGTTGACCCTTGCTGGTTTTGCCAGCTTAGAAGCTGATGTGTTGACTTGGAAAAATGAATTGGGAGAGACATTGACGAGTATTTTACAGCTTGACAACAATATAAATACGGATGTACTTAATCCTGGTATTTACACCTTAGAAGCGATGGATTCTGAAACTGGTTGTATAGGAACAGATCAGGTAATCATAACAGAAGATGAAGATATTCCCACTGCCATTATGACAATGATAGAATCAGCTTCTTGCGCTGACGAACAGGATGCATACATTGAGATTTTAGAAGTGGAAGGAGGTTCGGCACCTTATACTTATGCTTTTGATGAACAGGCTTTTTCAAACACGATTATATATCCATACTTAAATCCTGGTACTTACGAGTTAACGGTTAAAGATGCAGACGGTTGTACTTTTGAAAAGTCTGTTTTTGTTCCTCAAACCCAAGCAGTTACTTTAGACATTGGATCAGATATGAATTTGACATTGGGCGAAAGTGAAGTTATTCATTTACAGACAAACCTCTCCTTAACAGAAGTGGATACTGTGATATGGACTTCTTCCGAAGCTATAGAATGCATGGATGATCATTGTATGGAAATTAAAGTATCACCTAAGCATTCTACAGAAATACATGCTGTTCTTGTAAAAGATTCAGGTTGCATAGGAGAGGCAAGTATCCGTTTGACTTTAGACAAACCAAGAGATGTATACATACCAAATATTTTCTCACCAAATAGTGATGGGAACAACGATATATTCTTCCTCCAAGGAAAATCAGAAGTTGTAAAAGTAAATCGACTATTGATTTCCAATCGCTGGGGGGAGATCATCTTTGATGCAAAGGATTTTGAATTGAACAATCCTACTAAAGGATGGGATGGAAGGCTGAACGGAAAGGATTTAAATCCTGGTGTTTTTATCTATCACGTTGAAGTAGAATACATAGACGGAGAAGTAGTGTTGATGAAAGGGGATGTTACTTTGATGAGATAAGAAGAGGATGGATAGGATTAAGGTAGACGGTAGACGGCCCCCTTATTGCTCCGTCTACCGTTTCCTGTTTTTCGTCCACCGATTAAGCACAATAATTATCTGTTTTTAACTAACATTGACTATTTTCACGGCAACTTATTTAAAGATTTAAAAAGGAGTCATGAAAAAGTACTTGTTATGCTTTGCTCTTCTGGTGCTATTCCTGCCTTATGGTAAAGCACAAGACGGAGAATCAGTAGAAAATGGATTACCAACGACAGAAAATGAAGTTCAAAAGGCAGAAGATAAGTTCAAGGTGAAAGCAGGTGGCGCGCTACGCTATAACTATAACTACTCTTCTTGGAAGCCCAATCAGAAAAAGCGAGGCGGTGACTTCGGCTTTGAAGTTTTCCGTTTAACAGTGAATGCGACTTATAAAAAAATGGAATTACATCTGGACCAACGGTTTTATGCCGCTGGTTTTGGTGGCGCTTTCCTAAAATATGGATGGTTTCAATATAACATTAATGCGACCAGCCACCTTAAACTCGGTCTGATTCCTGCCTACTTCGGTACCCAACAATTCAATTCTCATTCCTGGTTTTTTCAGTTGCCCTTCTATCTCGGTTTTGAAGATGACCACGATATGGGGATAAGCTATGATTTTGAAAACGAAAAAATCCAACTAGATATTGGCTATTATAAAAATGCAGAAACGCTTAGCTTCGCTGACAATTCACCCATCTCAGATGCGCGTTACAACTATGATTTTTCTGGAAGGAACAAAGAAATCAATCAACTTAATGCTCGATTCAATTATAAATTCGGCCCAGAAAAGATTCATAAAATAGGGGCCAGCTTTCAATTTGGGGGTATTTGGAATATTGACACGGAAGATGTCGGAAATCATGTTGCTTTTGGTGTACATTATCAGCTAGCTTCTGGTCCCTGGAGCATTAAGACACAAGCAATGATTTATAACAATAGTCCCAAGAACGCTTTCGGCGAGTTTGAAGACTTCATAGAAATGACTGCTTATGGTGCTCCTTACAATACCGCTTCAGAAGCCAGTATCTATACCTTTGGTATCGCCTACACGGTTCCCGTAAAATGGGGAATGATTACTTCCCTTCAGTTTTACAACGACTATGCCTACATGGATAAAAAAGTCAGCAGTTGGGAAGACACCCAAATGAACATCACCGGAATTTTACTTTCTGCGAATCCAGTTTACATCTATTTCGATTTTGCAATGGGAAAACATCAACCATGGCTCGGCCCCCAATGGACGGATGCCTTGACGACTGGTGATCCGAATAATTCTTGGGAATCGAGATTTAATATTAATTTTGGATATTATTATTAGGTACAGGTCACATAAGAAAAGGTACATAACTTCACATTAGACTAATTTTCCATTTTCAATTAAAAAAGGAATGCTAAAAAAACTTGAATATTTAACTGCAATACTATTGTTAGGTCTTTTGATTTATCAAGTTTATAATTATGTATCTTTCGAAGAAGAACGTAATGCCTATGTTCATGAAAAAGGAGTAGCCACAACAGCAGCATTGCGAGATCAAGTAGATGGTATTTTGGCCAAGATCGTAGTGGAGGGGAATCGTCTGGCAGAACTTTTTGGTAACAATGATTACACGATGGAAGAAATCGAGGAGATGATTCAGGCTTCTTCTAGAAGTATTCCCGAAATTCAGGGAGTCACAGCCTGCTATGAACCTTATGCTTTTTCTCAGGAACGAGAGTTGTTTTGTCCGTATTACAATAAAGGAGACGGCTCTTATTTATATGTGGGAGAATCGTATGATTATTCAAAGGTAGGGAAAGGCACTGCTTGGTATACAGGTGTTCGTGATGAAGGAGCAAAGTGGGTGGAACCCTATTATGCAAAAGCAGCCAAAGACTGGTATATTGATTACGGAATTCCCTTTTACTATTCATCAGGGCCAAATAAAGGAAAAGTTCGAGGCACCATAACAATGAGTTTTGTGGCCAGCGGTTTTAAAGATTTAGTGCACTCGCTTAGTTTGGGAAAAACAGGCTATGGTTTGATTACATCAACACAGGGTATGTTCTTAGCGCACCCTGTGAATGAATATATTGGTACTACGCATTTGGAAAAAGTGATGAATGAAGAAAAGCATGAAGAATTGAAAAGCGCTTATGCTGGAATTCTAAAAGGGGAGAGTGGTCATGTAGAATATTATGACGAAGAAAGTGAGGATGAATCTTTGTTTTACTATGATAAAATTCCATCCTCTGGTTGGGGGATTGGTTTGCTTTTTTTTAAGAATGATCTTTTAGGAGACCAGGAAGAAGTGAACAGAAGGTACATTAATATGGCTTTGGTATTTTCCTTGTTTTTGATTGTTATAATTGCTATTTATTTTAACAAGGATTTTTTAGATGAAGGAGAAATTTGGCAATTGAGTGTATTGGGGACGATCTTAATCGTAGCAAACATTTTCTTAGTAGGCTATCTGGAGCATTATACTAATTTGCCCCCGAGTGAGAACGAGAGTTTACCTATTGTAGATGTCAACAGCTTACGGACCTTTGTTAGTCAACAACATCGGAAATCTGAAGAATTAAAGACAAAAAAATCAATCCCAATCCCAACAGGTGTTTTCGTACAACGAATGGAATTTGAGGATTCTTACAACTTTAATATCGGAGGAACCATCTGGCAAAAATACCCTTCTGCGATAGCTGATTCTGTGGAGATTGGATTTGCGATGCCACAGATGTCACCCTTCTCTGAAGCTGAATATATTGAA
>CAZDTI010000069.1:0-26402 GCA_964508085.1 uncultured Saprospiraceae bacterium
TTCTATTTCGAGTGAAGCGCGGCGGAATCGAGAAATCTATCTCTTTGAGATGGAGCTAGATTTCTCGACTCGTGCCTCGCTCGAAATAGAAGCCTACTCACTACTTCTGATTCTTCGACTCCCTGTGGTCGCTCAGAATGACAGGAGTAGTGCTCTATCAAAAAAACTGCTCCATTTTGAGTCGACCAAATTCCATTAAACACTCTTCTTATTCCATAACGAAGATAATACAAAAAGTAAAAGCCACAACTCATTACAAGTTGCGGCTTTCGCTTTTATCTTAGTTTCTTTTTTAAAAGAACTATCTTTATTTAGATTCTACTTTTGTTCTTGCGTTAACCGTTTCACGGCCAATAGAAGAGTAGTAGAAATCAGTCTTTGCCATTTCTGAAACTTCGTATAAGTTACGACCATCAAAGATGACATTTGCATTCATCTGAGAAGATAGGAAGTTGAAGTCTGGCGTACGGAATACAGACCATTCTGTGATAATAGCTAGAGCATCCGCTCCTTCTACTGCCTGATATTGGTTTTCTACCAATTCGATCTTATCACCATAATGTTGGCCGATGTGCTCCATTGCTTCTGGATCGAAAGCTTTGATTTTTGCACCTGCTTCCAACAATTCATCCATGATGTATAAAGCCGGAGCTTCACGAGTATCATCGGTGTTTGGCTTAAAGGCCAATCCCCAGATAGCAATGGTTTTTCCTTTCAAATCATCACCGAAGTACGCTTTGATTTTTTTAGACAATACGGTTTTCTGAATGGTGTTGACGTCCATTACAGAGTTCAAAATTTTGAAGTTGTATCCGTTCTGGTTTGCAGTTCTGTGTAGTGCCTGTACATCCTTAGGGAAACAGCTACCACCATAACCAACACCAGGGAATAAGAAACGCTTACCGATACGACTATCACTTCCCATTCCTTTCCGAACCATGTCTACATTTGCATCTACTTTTTCACAAAGGTTTGCAATTTCATTCATAAAAGAAATACGAGCTGCCAAGTATGAATTGGCTGCATATTTTGTCATTTCTGCAGAACGCTCATCCATGTAGATAACTGGGTTACCTTGACGAACGAATGGCTCATACAAACGGCCCATTACTTTCTGTGCTTTTTCTGAAGAAGTACCAATTACTACACGATCTGGCTTCATGAAATCATCCACGGCAACTCCTTCTCTAAGGAATTCAGGATTAGAGACAACATCAAACAAATCAGTACTTACGTGAGCTGCTATTTTAGCGTGTACTTTTTCAGAAGTACCTACTGGCACAGTACTCTTGTCAACAATTACTTTATAGTCCTTAATCAAGAAAGACAGTTGGTCTGCTACTCCGAGGATATAAGACAAATCAGCCGATCCATCCTCTCCTGGAGGCGTTGGTAAGGCTAAGAAAATAATTTCTGCATCTTCGATGGCAGCTGCCAAATCAGTGGTAAAGGTAAGACGACCTTGTTTGGTGTTACGCTCAAAAAGCAGTTCCAAACCTGGTTCAAAGATAGGCACTTCGCCATTACGCATACGTTCTACTTTCTTCTCATCGATATCGACACATTTTACGGTGTTTCCTGTTTCTGCAAAACAAGTTCCGGTAACGAGACCTACATAACCGGTTCCAACTACTGCAATATTCATGTTAATTGAGTTTAGATAAATTAAAAAAATGAGGTTCTTATCCCGAAAACCTTTTGGTAAAGAAAGGTAGTCCGAGTACAGACTATGTCAAACTAAAAGTATTTGCTAACTGTAAGAGAATTTGTTGTAGAAAACAGTTTTTCTGAAAACCTGTTCAACAAATCTTTTGCAGGGACAAAGTCCAAATATTAATAATCATACAAAACCCTTGTGCATTCAAAAATATTCACTACTAACAGAGATAACTGTCTTTGTTGAATAGAGACAAGGATAAAGTAAATCGAAATTTCAAAATCGAAAATATTGTTTTCGATTCTAAAGCTTTGATTAAAGTTAGGTTATGTATAATAATTTTGGGCTTCCCCTACATATTATTCGTGGAGGATATATCAACAATCGTTCCGATAGGTAGCTCCTATATTTAGAAGTTGATTGCAGTTAAGTTTGAGTTGATTGTGCGTAGTTGAGGATGTGACATCTTTCCTTCTTATAAGAAAGGAAAGATGTCACAATATGGTATCTATTTATTTTCCTAATGGGGTTGTTTATTGCTTAATAAAAAGTAGAACGATTATCCTCAATATTTGCGTCTTTACGCATCGCTTGTAATAATTGGCGATTTACCTGCCCTGAATAAACACCAGAAGCTTGTCGGCGAAGAGATGGCATATTCGTTGCAACCGTTGGCGCTGTTTTATTGGAAACTTTTATGATGTAAATTCCTTGAGTTCCAACAATTGGCTGAGAAACACTGTTTGGTTCCATATTTGCGGCTGCGGCTAATACCTTAGGTTCTGATCCTAATGCTGGTAAGTAGGAAGAATTAAAGTTCGCAGATTTCACTGTGTCAACTTTAGAATTGTAAGAAGCGGCAATTGAAGATAAAGATTGTCCGCTCACTTTAGCTTTTACAGCATCTCCTTTTTTCATGTTAGTGACCAATGGTAAAATTTCTTCTCTGACATTAGCTAAGTCGATAGATCCTGCTTTCTGTACAGAAGCCAATGCTGCAATTACATATTTATTATCATAGTAGTCAACTTGGTCTTGATATTCATAAACATCTGTAGATCTGTCTCCAACACTAGCTTGTTCAAAAGCCCATTTCACCAAATCCCGACTTCCTTGACCGCCTCCTAATGTACCGATGAAGAAATCATTTGCTTTTAGAGCTGGAGACATTTCCAGGGTCAATTCAGGTGTAGATTCTGCTGCTTTTGTCATAGCTGACATGTCGCTATTATTTGCCACAAAATCAAGTGCTTTGTTATAAGCTACCTTTTGTGTTTTCTGGCTAGGTACAATCGTTTCAGAAACAGAAGCGTAACGAACACCTTCTTCATTCTTAATATATTTGAAATCCATTACCTCTACCAAGTGAACACCAAATTGAGTAACAACTGGATTCACCTCTCCTTTTTCTGCTTGGAAGAAAATTAAATCATTGAAAGGCTGTACCATGGTACCAGGACCTGCAAAACCAAGGTCTCCACCTTTAACACTGGTTGGCCCCTGGCTAAATGCTCTGGCTAATTCGTCAAAGTTATTTGTTCCTGCTTCAATCAATTTCTGTAAACTATCGATTTTAGCAAAAGCCTGCTGGTATTCGATTTCCGATTTAGCATTAATCAATATGTGTCGAGACTTAACAGAATCAGGAATAATTTTACGATCCAATACTTTAGCAATCGTATATGTCTTTCCATTTAAATAAGGCCCTACCACCGCTCCTATTGGAGCTTTCATTAATGTATCTTTATAAGAGATCGCTCCCAATTGACTTTCTGTAAGGTAGGTTCCGTTGATCGTTCCATAGTTGTTGTCTACAAAAGTAGAGTCGTTATCAGTGGTTCGGAACTCCTTGGCCAACTTGGCTACATTATCATAAATATTAGTAGAATCCTCTTTTGTCGCAGCAACGTTGTAAGTTACAAAAGCTACTTTTCTCGTTTCCTCGTCATTGATGTATTTCGCTTTGTTTGCGTTGAGGTAGCTCTGTAAGTCACTGTCTGAAGGTGCTTCTACTCCTGCAACTCCATCGAAAGGAACTTTTACGAAGTTGAAATCAACCTTTTGTGTTTGTGCTGTATTTACCATTTCCGCCATCCAGGTTGGGGTAAAAATAGATTTTTGTACCAGCGTACTCAACTTCGATTGTAAGCGATCTTTTTTCACTTCGCGCATTTGGTGTGCCCAATAATAAGGAAAACTTGGTGCTAATTGTCCTTGATTAATTGCCTCTTGCACGCCATTACTTTCGATCAGGCCTTTTAATTGATTGAGCTGCTCTCTGTTTAACTGACCAGTTGCGGGGTCTCTGAAACGAGCTTGCATGATGGGACTGACATTAGTACCATATTGCAAGTCCATCATTTCCTCTCTTCCAACGTGTAAACCAAGTGCATCAGCTTCATCATTTACAAGGGCTTCTTCTACGAAGTAATCCCATAAGGTATTTCTTCGAGCGAACATGTCTCCACTGGAATTTGGATAAAGCGCGCTTTCCGCACGAATCAAGTCGTTGTATTCGACCTTAGTTCCATCAATGGTACCGATGGTGGTTGGTTGTCCGCCAAAAACACTTTTTTCGCCGGAGAACATATCCATCATAATGAAAGCGGCCAATGCGAAACCAATGACAACGATCAATATCCAATTCTGTTTTCTTATACTGCTAATGAGAGCCATCTGAATTGTCTTTAAATGAGTATTAAGTAAAAAGTCATTCCATAAATCTCAGGAGAGTTCTTGCTCTTCGCTGAATTTAAACAACTTATTTTATGTAAAAGGGTGATTATCTGCAATTTAAGCCGAAAAAGGAGCACTTTGCCTCCTAAAAACAGCTACCCTTTGGAGAAAATCCATGCAAAGGTATAACCTTTAACGATTATATTCAAATTTTTACGGAAAGAGGGCTGGAAAGTTGCTCAATGGAGCAGGTATAAAAGCCATCTCAAAAGGTGCTTTTTGCTTTTGAGATGGCTTCTGAAATAATATTAGGAATAGACTGGGATGTATAAGTTATTGTTCTTCAAGATTTCTCTGGAAATAACAATGCGTTGAATCTCCGAAGTTCCTTCATAAATTTGCGTAATCTTAGCATCTCTCATCAAACGTTCTACGTGGTACTCCTTTACAAAACCATATCCACCGTGGACCTGAACGGCTTCTGTACTATGCTTCATTGCTGCTTCAGAAGCAAAAACCTTGGCCATTGAACTAGCTGCTGCAAAGTCCATGTGCTGATCTTTCATCCAAGCAGAGCGATAAACGAGCAATCGAGCCGCTTCTATATCTGTAGCCATATCTGCTAGCTTGAAAGCTATTGCCTGATGCTTTGCGATTGGCTTCCCAAATGCTTCTCGTTCCTTAGCATATGCAACAGCCAATTCATAAGATCCAGCAGCGATCCCTAATGCCTGAGCAGCGATTCCAATACGGCCTCCAGACAAAACAGTCATCGCGAATTTGAACCCAAAACCATCTGCTCCTATTCTATTTTCTTTTGGTACAATTACGTCAGAATACATAATAGTATGAGTATCTGAAGAACGGATTCCTAATTTATCTTCCTTTGCGCCGATAGAAACACCTTTCCAATCTGTTTCTACAAGAAAGGCATTGATTCCACGGTGTCCTTTATCTACATCACTTTGTGCTATAACTATGTGTAACTTAGAGGTTCCACCGTTAGTAATCCAATTCTTAGTTCCGTTTAATACATAGTGATCGCCCATATCAATGGCGGTCGTTCTTTGTGAAGTAGCATCACTTCCTGCTTCAGGTTCTGACAAACAGAAAGCTCCGATCCATTCGCCGGTTGCTAATCTCGTTAGGTATTTTTGCTTTTGATCTTCTGAACCGAATTTTTCTATTCCCCAGCAAACCAAAGAATTGTTGACAGACATAATTACGGAGCACGAATTATCTATTTTGGAAATTTCTTCCATTGCCAAAACGTAGGACATGGTATCCATTCCTCCTCCTCCATATTGTGGATCTACCATCATTCCAAGGAACCCAAGTTCTCCCATCATTTTGATCTGATCTTTAGGGTACGTCATTGTACTATCCCGTTCAATAACGCCTGGTTTGAGTTCTTTTTGTGCAAATTCACGAGCAGCCTCTTTTACAGCTAACTGTTCTTCGTTTAGTTCAAATACCATGGTAGATATACTTTTTTAGGCTTTTTTGATTTATACTAGCCATTTGGACTGACCACAGTATACCAAAAATCCGATTTTTTTAAATGGTTGAGATTTCTGCAGCGAATATACGCTATTTTTTTATTAAAAAATGGCAGAACGCCAAGTAGAGAAGATAGATTTACCCTAGTATTACAGATTACGATCGATCTGAGATTCTTTAATCCACCACTTCCATCAAGGTACGAAAAGCGACGTACTGTCCGTCATAGCGTTCTGTATGTTCCTTTTGAAGTCTGGGAGCGTATTCTTTTTGGTACTTTTGGAAGTCCTCCATGTTTTTGCAGAAGTATTGAATAGCAAAACTGCGTCCTCCATCTTCATCATCGTGGAGCAACCTGCAGAGCTGATGTTTTGAGAATAAACCAGTGTTAAGTACATCCGGAATATGTGTTTCTTTCATCCACTTTATCCATTCTTGTTCGAGGGTCTTTTTAATTTTTATGGTTACGTTGTAGATGATCATTATTTTTAACTTAAACTAAAACTGTTAACTTTATATATACTCGGCACCGGATAAAAAAGTGATTATGGTTTTGCGAAAGGCTTTACGAGCTCTTGCTTAACTCTAAGCTCGCTCGTGGAGCTTAGAAATTAACACCGTATAAATACGATAGTGGGAAACCGTAAACCGTCTACCGTTTTTCCGTCTACCGTAAACTACTGCACCGTATCTCCTCGCAAAGTTCGATACCGCTTTCTCGCTTCTACGGCAAAGGTACTCCCCGAATAGTCAACAAAGATCTTTTCATATAGACTTTTTGCTTTTTCCACATCTCCTAAGTGGGTTTCATTCAGATTCGCTAAATCAAAGAGTGCATTATCCGCCCGAATTCCATCTGCGTATTTTTCAATGATTTTTTCCAGTACTTCTGCTGCGCTATTGTAATCTCTTTGTTTGGTATATACTTTAGATTTCAAGTAGTAAATATCATCTTCCAAGCTGTGTTCGGGATACTGTTGTTGGATGCTATCCAATTTTAGGAATGATCCTTTGAAATCATTTTGAAAAACCAAGAGATCTGCTTGGGCGTAAAGATACATTGGTGCTTCCGTTGAATCTAAGCCAAGATGATCCATTATAAAAATCGAAAGATCCAGTGCATCATTGGCAATCAATTTTGAAGTGGAGGCTTTTAAAATATCGAACTGAGCCTGTGCCCATTCAAAGTCTCCAACATAGTAAGATAACTTTGCATTTCTAAATCGGGCTTCGTGCCCTAATATATCGTCTTTATACAATTTATCTACCTGCGAGTAAAGTAATGTAGCTTCCCACCGTTCACCCTGCATTAAATAAAAATCTGCAAGACTAATTTTTCCACGTGATTGTACGTTTGGATTCAACATTGGAAACTGAATCATCTCATTCAACAAAGCAATTGCTTTATCTAAATCATTTAAATAAAAGGCTTCCAAATTCGCCAATTCTGCTATGATCGAAGCTGTTGTTTTATTGCGTCCAAATTCAGTAAGGAAAGTTTCATACTGTGACTCAAGGTCTCTTAAATCTGTTTCCGTATAATCAAAACCTTCCACCAATCTATTCCTTTTACAAGTCAATAATTCTCGTTTTGCTTCTATATAATAAGTAGATCTTTCTCCCTTTTCCGCAATGATATAATCATAAGCTTGAATAGCCGTGTCATAATCTTTAGCGTTTGAAGCTATTTCTGCAAGACGGTAAACGCGACCTCCATTTTCGTTGAGTTGACGATCCAGCGCCTTCATTTGGCGAAGTGCGTTTTGATAATCTTTACGTTGTACAAATACCCAAGCCAACAACTCTGGATAATAAGGTGCATCCTCATCTTCTTGAATTCGATCATACAACTGTATCTGGAGCTCATCGTAGTCTTCTTCAGATAGGTATCGCTGGAAAGTAGTTTTTAGGTTATTAAGTCGGGTAGGATTTTCAGCAAGACTGTTCAAATAACCATCGATCATCTTAGGCGAATCTCCTTTACGTCGATAAAGGTCGGCGAGGTTGTAAGCAAATATATTTTTATCTTTTAATAATTTCGATCCCTTTTCGTAAGTCTCTATCGCCATATCATACTTTGTCAAAGACAGAAAAGAGTTGGCTAATTTCGTAATAGTAAAGCGATCTGCTTCCATTTTTTTAATGGCTTTCTCAAATTGTTCTTTTGCTTTTTCATCCTTGTATTGGCGTTCGTATAGGTTTCCTAAGGTTACCAAAAGTTGCAATTCTTTAGGCTTTTTCTTCACTTCTCGCTTAATCTGTTTTTCACAAGTATCATAGTCTTCCAAAGCAATCAGGCAGTCGATGTATTTATTAAAATAGTAACTGTTGTTCTCATTATCCCGATACAGCTTTTCGTAAAGACTTCCTGCTTTCTCATATTCTCCATTTTGAAAATATTGCTGTGCGAGGTTATTGTTCCCCTGAGCATTCAAAACTGTCACCAGAAGGAGACAAACGGAAAAAGTGAGTAATGATTTTATAACATTCATATGGATCTATTAACTATTAATTGACTACTAGGAATTAAAACGCAAGGGAGGGTTAAAAGTTGCCCGTAGATTTTTGGCTATTCCTGCGGATATGTGGCTCGATGGCTGATTGAGGGTGCCGGCCAGATTGAAGTTCAATAAAAGAAATCCCGAACCTTTTCGCAAAGGCTCGGGATTTCTTTTTCATTAACACAGGAGTACCTCTTACTCAAGGCGGAAACGCACTGGTAAGTTGAAGTATACCTTAACGGCTTTTCCTCTTTGCTTACCTGGGATCCACTTTTGTCCCATTGAGTTCATCATCTTAACAACCCGGCTGGCTTCCGATCCACAACCTGCTCCGATGTCTTTCAATATCTGAGGTTCTTTTACGGTACCATCTTTATCTACATAGAAACGAACAACAGTAGTTCCTTCTATACCGTTTTCACGGGCGATAGGTGGATATTTGATATTCTTATAAATGAACTGAAGCATTTTTTCTTGAGCACACTTCTTTCGTTCTTCTTTGTCAGTTTTATCCTCACATCCTGGGAAACGAGGCATTTCTTCCACTACCGTGAAAATTTCTTCTACCTCTGGAGGAGGAGGAGGTGGTGGTGGCGGAGGTGGTGCTTTTTCCTCTACTACTTCCGGAAGAGGTGGAGGCATTTCTTCCTCTACTTCTAAGGACATATCTTCGAAAACCGGTTCTTCCTCTTCTTCAATTTCTTCTTCCGGTACTTCCTCAATCACTGGAGGCGGTGGAGGCGGTGGTGGTGGAGGTGGTTCAGCAGTACGTGGTGGTTCTACCTCAATCTCTTCTTCCAGGTCTTCCATGTATTGAGATACATCGATTTCCTTTTCGTAAGTTGTCCAGCTGAAAGCAAGAATAGTGATGCCAAGGGCCATCAATAAACCTACGTTAAAAAAAGTACCACTCAATCCGAAAGCATCAACTTCGGGATATTTAGTACGCCCATCCAGGGGAGATTTTCGGGTACGTTCGTTGAAAGCGGTAGATAAATCATCACTATTTTTACTGCCGAAAAGATACTTCATCACAAAGATTAAAGCAATAGTTCCAACCAGCAAAGCAGCGAAAGTTCCCATTAGGGCACTACTACCAATTGCTATATCCATAATTATAAATTTAAAAAATTTTAAAATTCACTTGTATTGTCAGTCAGTCTGTACATTCGTCGTTAAAGTCTATGTGACTTTATAGTCAATTGGCTGAACTTTTCGCATTGTACGTTTAGCTCTTTTTCTTCGTTCCCAGCCAAAGCCCAATAAATGAACCGCTAATATTAGCAATAATATCGTATACTTCAAAAAATCTGTTCGGGAAAAAAGAATATTGAACGACTTCCATAAGTATTCCGTAGCCACTGCTGATAATAAGCGCCAAAAAGGCTGCATTGCGCACTACTTCTTTTTGAGAAGCTTTTATCAACAACCAGCATAGAACAGCATATACAAAGGCATGTCCGAACTTATCTGGTGAGTATAAATCCCACCAGGTTTGTGGCAAATTAATTGTTCCTCTCGTTGACAAGAACAGTATAATGATGCTCCAGCCAAAAGCTGGTAAATAACTTTTCAAAGGCAGTTTTTTGTGTTGGGTACCCTTTTGTTTATTTAGATGCAAGTCTTATCAAAAGTGGTGTATGAAAAATAAAATATATTTTTATCCAACTGTAGAAGCATAAGCTTCCGCATCCATGAGCAGCCCCAATTCTTCTGGATCTTGGATTTCCACTTTTACAATCCAACCTTCACCATAAGGATCATCGTTGATCAATGTTGGGTTGTCTCCGTCATTTTCATCCAAAGCGGAGTTGAATTCGATTACCTTAGCTGACAACGGCATATAAAGATCTGAAGTCGTTTTTACAGCTTCTACCGTACCGAATACGCCATCTTTGTCAACGACTTCTCCTACAGTGTCTACTTCTACATAAACCAATTCACCCAATTCCCCAGCCGCGAATTCGGAAATACCAACAAAAGCGGTCGTTTCATCAATCATACGTATCCACTCGTGATCTTTACTGTATTTTAAATCTTTTGGAAATGTCATTTTAATGCATTTAAATGGTAGTTAAATTAGAAACGGCTCTGAGGTTTCTCAGAGCCGCCCAAAAATAAGTGATAATTTTTATTTTGTGCTATGTATGGCAAATTTAATTTTTACTTGCAGCGATTTCTTCTTCCTCCTGCTTAGCCAAATATTCTGTTACCCACTTAGTAGTTACTGATTTAGGTCTTTCTAATGGGAAACCAAGCGCCCGTGACCAACACTGAGCAGACAATACTCCTAAAGCTCTGGAAACACCGAAGAGCACGGTATAATAGCTGTATTCTGTCAAACCATAATGTACCAAGATAGCCCCAGAGTGAGCATCTACGTTTGGCCAAGGGTTTTTCACCTTTCCTAAACCTTTAAGGATTGGAGGAATAACTTCAAAACATTTCCAAACCACATTAACGACATCAGAGTCTTGGATGTATTCTTGAGCAAAACGCTTTTGTTCGATGAATCGAGGATCCGGCTGGCGTAATACTGCATGACCGTAGCCCGGAATTACTTTTCCTGCTGCTAATGTTGAATTTACATAATCTACAATCTGATCCTTCGATGGACGGCGGGTACCCAAAGTATCCAACATTTTGAAAATCCACTTAATCACTTCCTGATTTGCTAAACCGTGCAATGGTCCTGCTAAAGCATTCATTCCTGAAGCCAAAGAGTAATAAGTGTCACTCAAGGTAGAACCTACTAAGTGTGTAGCATGCGCAGAGGCATTTCCTCCTTCATGATCTGCATGGATGGTAAGATATAAGCGCATTAAACTCTTGAAATCTTCTCCTTCCACACCTAACATATGTGCAAAATTTCCTGCCCAGTCTAAAGATATATCTGGTGCGATATGCTTTCCTCCGTGGTAAGTACGGCGGTAGATATAGGCTGCTACGCGTGGTAAACGAGCAATAAGGTTCATTGTATCTTCATAAGTAGCATCCCAATATTCTGTTTTGTTCATTCCTTCTGCATATCGGCGTGCGAAAACAGAACCGGTTTGCAAGGAAATGATAGCAGCACTTAATTGTGTCATTGGGTGAGTATCTACTGGCATGGCATCCAACATTTTGAAGGTATGCTCAGGAACGATACTTCTATTGGTCCACTGGTCTGTCAACCATTTTACTTCCTTGTCTGTAGGTACTTCACCAACCAACATTAGCCAAAACAAAGCTTCCGGTAGTGGTTCTTTTCCTCCTTCAACCGTTGGCAACAATTCTCGTAGTTCAGGAATAGAGTAACCTCTGAAACGAATTCCATCAATTGGGTCAAGGTGAGAAGTTTCCCATATCATACTCTTTACACCTCTCATTCCTCCAAATACTTGTCTAAGCGTTACTTCATCTACCTTCGTAGTTCCTTTCTCCTTTAGCATTGCTTTGATCTGAGTTTTCAAAGCAGCTGATTTATCAGCAAATTTTTTCTTTAACGGGTCCATTTATTATTCTTGAGTTTAGATTTAAGACAGAATTTTAAGCGTCGGTAAAAGTACGGAAAAAATCGTTTATTAAGGGTAAAAATTGGTTATTCCTCCTTCAGACCATAAACTTAGTTCCGACAAATAATACAACTAAAGAAAGCGCAGAAAGTTGCGACAAAATGAAACGCACCGACCCTTATTAAAAAAAGAGTCGGTGCGTGACATTTATTTATATAAATAGCGTGCTACTAATATTGCTCATCATCAATCGCTAATAGATAAGGCTGCATTTCCTGAGTGGACATCCCTTGTTCCTTTAGCTCTGCGCTTTTAGCTGCTTTCTTTAATCTGATTTCTATTCTATTTTCATCGTAAAGCACTCTTTGCTCCTTATCCAAGATCATTTTAACAGATACTTCAGTACCACTGTTAATGGCCTTTCTTTTCTGTAAATATTTAGTCGGATCTTGCTGCTCTAGGCTACTAATTTCTGCCAAGTTGCGCAATCTTCGCTGCTGAATCTTTACCATTTTCGTTTCCTGCTCCTGATTCAACTGATACTTAGTCGTAAACTTTTGTACAACTTCCTGTACAGCAACATCAGTAGAGGCAACCTCCTGTTGAGCAAAAGTGCTCAAAGCCAAGAATAAAGCAGGTATAAGGAGCAAATACTTTTTCATTTCTATTTTATTTTTTAGTTGATATTGAAAAGATAGGCTAAATTACGCTTTTTAAGGAAAAGGAAAAGTGATTCGTGCATTTCTATTTGGAAAAGGCAAATTTTTGACAGTTTATTTAGCTATTTGTTAACTTCACACTAATCGTGTTAAAGAGACTCCGTCTTATTAATTCATTTACTATGTTCATCATTCAAGAAATTCTCATTAGCGACGACGTTGTTGAAAAGCAATTTCTTTGCAACTTATCGGCCTGTAAAGGTGCTTGTTGTTGGGAAGGGGACTTTGGAGCACCACTGGAAAAGGAAGAAATTGAGGCTTTAGAAAATGACTATGAGGCCATTAAACCATTTTTAAGTGACGCGGGGAAAGCAGTCATAGAAAAGGAAGGTAAATATATTTGGTTTGAAGAGCCGAAAGAAAACGGAACGCCATTAGTAAAAGGTGCTGCTTGTGCTTATATGACTTATAATGAGCTAGGTATTGCACAATGCGGTATTGAGCAAGCGCATAAGGCGGGAGCTACCGAATTTTTAAAACCAATTTCCTGTCACCTATACCCTATTCGAATAAAAAAGGAAGAAGCCCTTTCCTTTGAAGCTATGAATTATGATAAGTGGGATATTTGCTCGGCGGCTTGTTCGCTAGGAGAGAAAGAGCAGTTGCCTGTTTATAAATTTGTAAAAAATGCCATTATCAGGAAGTATGGTGTGGATTTTTATGAAGAGTTGGATGCGGCGGCTGAGTATTCCTCGACTCGGTCGTAACCTCCCTCGCTCGGAATGACAACACTTGCCTTCGTTCGCTGCGGCTAATGACAAGGGGTTTTATTGATATTGCTCATAGTCTGGCTGGCTCTCTAAAATGCCAACTGCCCTTTCTCGCACAAATAGCGAGAAAGGGCAGTTTTTATTACGTTCTTCTACTGGAAAATTATTCCTTAATTCAGAGAGAACCGGATGGTGATTCCTCCTTGATTTGTTGTAATCGGGAAAGAAGCCGAAGTTGCCGGGATAACTCTTCTGTGATCGAAGAACAAACGCACATTCAACCTCCTGTTGATATCGTAATCAATAGAAGGAGAGATGGTCAGTGTCTTGGAACCTCTAGTTGGCTCAGCAATCCCTTGATCCAAACGGTGGTTGATTGTAACATCATCTCTGTAGGAAAAATCGAAAGTGAAGTTCATGTCATTTCCTTTGATTTCTTTTCCATTTTTATCTTTACGCGGCGTCTTATCTTTACTTGATTTTTTACCCTTTCTCCCTCTCTTTTTCCTTTTCGGTCTTGCATTCTTAGGCAGTAAGAAATCTATAATTACATTTTTCATGGTATAACCAAATCCAACCACAAACTCGGAAGTCTTTGTTTCGGCCAATTGGTAATCTATGTTAAAACTCATGGCGAGGTTACGACTTTTCTTATAATCGAAGGTGAAGTTCATATCGTTTTTCAACTTCATATTTATCCCGATTAGTGGAGAAAAGGATTCGTTGATCGTCATTGCCGGAATTTCAAAACGAGAATAAAAATTCCCCTGGTCATTTCTTCTACTTAAAGCCTGGCTACTGTTAAACTCCTGGTTCGTTTGGTAAGAATTTACCGTCAAAGTTGACTTGTAACCGTGGGTTATAGCCACAGAACTGAAAATTTCTTTAAGGGCTTCGATCTTTCCAAGGCCCGTGTAGTTCAATTTCCAATTTAGCTTAGGCAATGTTTTGAATAAAATATTCTTTACATAGTTTTCCCCAATGCCCACTGTGTTCACATCCTTTCCAGTATAAGCTGCCAGGAAGGCTGGAATCAGAACATCTTGCTGTGTACGCCCATACCCATTCAGATACCCACTATACACGGGGGGAGCATATACCACAGAAGTAACTTCACCAGTGGCTTTATCAACTTTTACCACAGCCTCTGGTCCCTTATTCAAATCTTCCTGATGGAGCTCTGTAATCCCTTGCTCTGCTGCTAGTCTCTGAGAAATAATAACTCGATTGTCCTCAAATTCCGCGAATAAACCGGTGATGTCATTATTAAATAACGTATTCATAGCAAAATAGGAAGTTGTGAAAGAACCTACTTCCCGATAGGCTGCGTGTACAATATCAGAAGGGTCAGGTCTTTGCGTTAGATTACTTGTTGTGTCCTTGAAGTACAAGCCACTATTTTCTGTCAAAGATCGTCTGGCATCTATTTCGACTCTGAAATCCTGGAAAGGCTCTAGTGTCAGCCTTCCGGTGATCGTGTTACTCTTAGTTTGTTCGACTAATCTGTTTTGGAAAGGATTCGTCGTAATCCAACCTTTTTCAGCAGACTGTGTCAACCAATCATTTGAATTATCGTCTTCTGCAATGAAAGGTTGGAAACCGGATACGAATTCAAAGCCCGGACCTCCGAAACCGTCTGACATTCCAAGGTACTTTGACGAAGGTGAAAAACCAGGCACCAAAGTCCCTCTCGACTCATCATATTTCAAGTTGGCTTTACGTACCATTAGTAATGGTCGAATCAAGATTCGTTCAATCTTACTTGGCTCTCCATCTTTCTTCTTCTTATCTTTCTTGCTCCCTTTTCCTTTTTTTCCTCCTTTCTTGCCGTCTTTTTTGTTTTTTCCATTTGACTTAACATCCTCTGGCTCATCGTCTTTACTATCCTTACCTTTGCCTTTACTCTTACCTCCTCTGTCTGATTTACCTCCTCTTGCCGATCTCTTATTATTCCTGCCCCTTCCCGGCTTCTTATTAATCTTCTTTAGGTATTTAGATTTATTGTATAATTTTTCAAAACTAAAATCACCAGTTATTCGCTTGGTATTTCCATTTTGAATGACAAAGCCTAAGTCTTCCTCAACATAACCTGTGGTATCTATTACTGCATTCTGGTCGAAAGGGTATGGAGCATCCCAACTGTAGTTCGCATCGTAATTTGTTTTCACAACCACCCAATCCAACATTTTTATCTTCTTAAGTGGTAGGGTGTAAGACAATGAAAAATTATGAGTATAGGTTTCTGTTCGTCCTAAGCTCTGAATATTATTCCAGATCCCATCGTTTATTTCACTACGAGATCGTTTTCTAAAGTCATCTCCAATGACTTCATATTCCTGTAATTCATCAATAATGGATCTGTTCAAAGCTGTGAAATTAAACTTCAGAGCCTTCGTCAAATCCCAGGATAAGTTATAGTCTCTATCCCACGTAAATTTCTTGTTATAAAAAGTATTATAAAACGGCTCATCTCCAACAAATCGATAAGTTGTTTCGCGGAAGCTTCGATTCATATTACTACTAAAACCATAGGTATTTGGCAGTGGATTGAAATTCGCATCTGTGATGAGCTTAAAGTGCTTGTCTTTTTTGATTAGTTTTTTGAAAGGCGTAATATAGGTTGCGGGTCTGGAATAATCATAAGTGACAATACCGCTATAGGTTTTCAACTCGTCATTTTCCACAATGGGATCATGGCGGGTAGTCTCCGTATAAGCATAAGTCAAGCTGAAATTTTCAATATTCCAGGGCATTGGTTTTTTGTCCTTATTGGTCCGGTTCTTCCGCACATTAGACATATTGAAACTCTTGATTTCCACTTGGTCAATGGCCTGCTCTCGTATCGAATCTCGCTCTGTCTTAGTCTCTGCATTATCCAGCTTATCGTCCAGCCTGATGTCTAAGTCATAGGGATCATATTCAGGAGTACTGACAGAGTTAGAATACTGTGCATAAACAGGAAGACTTAAACCCCATTTTTCTGGGAAGAATTTACTAAGTTCGGCACTGGCTGCTATATCGTACTGATAAATTTTCTCCCGTGCTCTATCATTTACACTTTGTTCAAGTCCTCCCCATCCGATGGTTGAACCTTGTACCGAAGCAGAAACATTCATAAAGTCAGCCATCTGAAGGTCCAAACGTGCCAAACCAGCGGCTCCTCCCCTTTCATCTATCCCTGCTACTCGAAGCTCATTCACCCAGACTTCTGCACATTGTGCTTTTTCAGATCTATTCATAACTCCGATCATAACTCCTTTTACATACCCCAGGTTCGGATTACCTTTTACACGAACCTTTGCAACCTTAGAGAATTCTGTAATACTTTCTAACTCAAAGGTTTCGACAAGAGAAACCCCAGCATCGTTTCGAGCCTGCTTTACTGTTTTCAAAAATTCAAAATCAATTTTTACATCGTTCGTTTCCTTCCATACTTCCTGTTTATAAGCATCTGAATCCTGATTGGGTATCCCGGCATCACGCGACATCGTCAGCGGAATTTCATATTCGTAATAATTTTGTTCGTAATCAGAACCTAGCCGCATAAAAAGGGAAAGATCTCCATCATCGATGGCAAATAAATCATTTTCCACATTATTGGCTTCGGCGTGGACATACATCTGTAGATTATCATAAACCCGCATATCCAGATTTATGATTTTATAAATCCCTCGGGCATCATTTGGCTCCAGATTACAGACCTCCAGCGCCAAGGATTGTTCGTTTTGAAGTTGATCCGGGAAAGTAGTGTTAGTGGATCGCTCCTGCGTCAACCCCAACGGCAGGACATATCCGAATGGAATTTTACCCCCATTCTCTTCTATACTGACGGCATTCACATCGAACAAGGTGTTGGATTCTCCATCCGGCTGACCAATGGTAACCCCACCATCAGAAATATCCTCAAAGACCTGAATGTCTCTTTGGTATCTACGCCACTGGTTTCTTACCAATTCCAAACTAGCAAAACGAATATTTACCGGATCAGAGAAACCTTTCATGTACATTCGCATAAAACGAATGGAACGGAAATCCTGAATCCCTCCTACTCTCCCAGTATATTGATCTAAAGGAATTTTAAAGCGGTACCAAATTCTGTTTTCTCCAGTACCAGACTGAGTAGGTCCGTGAATGGTATCTGTTACAAATCTGCTGAGTACCATTTCACCCGATTGTGGTTGAATGGGAATACAATATTGAAAATAGGACTCTGTTTCATTCAGGGTATTATCTTGATTCAGATCTTCTGTGTCCGGGTTTCTATTTCCAAGAACCGTTTGTCCACCTGTTGAAATAGGAGAGTTTCCTTCTGGATTATTCGCTCTCAAATAGCGGTCTATTACTGGAGTATTATCAGGAAAATTATCATCTCTTGGATTAACAAAGTTGTCATTAGATATATCATCAATAATAGCATCTTTAGCGACCTGAGTCAATGAAGAAGCAGTGATCGTATTCATATAATCCTCGAAAATTGTCTTTTCTCCTTCATCATTTACCCCATCATAACCTATGTCTTGCAGTGGACGTTTGTCAGGGTCATTATCAAAAGCATTTGTAATAGCTTGTACTCGTGGTACTCGTCCCCAACTAGTGACATCCATTGCGGTGGTTCCATTCGTCGTAATTCCATTCTCAAAGAACTTTCTGGAGTCCCTCAAAATATCCTCTGAGATATTTCCAAGGTTAATACAAATTTCTCCACCACTAAATGTACGCGTTCCATCTCCTTGGTCCATGTAAGGATTCAACATCCAGAATTCCAAGTATTCGATATTGGCTGCCTGGAAATCATTAGTCGTCAGTGCTCTCATGATTCCTCCCCACCGGGTATCAGGCCTGCTCAAACCTCCATCATTATCTAGTCCTGTTGAGAAATCCGTTCCACCTGGAAGATCAAAATTGTAAGGCCCTCTCCTTCCCGGATTATAAGCCAAGTTCAGTCCTTGAACGGTAGAAGCTGTTCCAGGTTGGATGGTTCTATTTGGGAAAACTTCATTCTGAGAAATATTGGTTGTATATGGATTGTCGTTATTATTCCCAGCAATACTTTGGTCTAATCTAAACCAGGAAAGTTGCGCACGGTTAACTCCTCCTCTGGTGTCATTAACCAATTTAGATTCAGGGAAATCGGGGTTGTTGTTCTGAGCATCATTTTGAGGAACAGAAGCCAGCGTCCAGGCATTTGCTGGTACGGTCAGGGTTGTTCCGTTGGTCGACCCTTCAAAATCATCTACAAAAACAACTCCTCCATCATCTCCCTGATCGATGGCCTTGGCATGACCTGGCCTGAGGAGAGCAGCCTCTGCCGTAAAGTTTATACTAGAAGCTTCTTTAGTATTAATCAAAGGAATTTTATCTACGAACTTTGTTAACCAAGGTGCCTCCTTGCTGTAATTTACGTCTAAGCCATAAATTTTATTACTAATAGGGTCATCTCCAATATTCACCTTTTGGGTAAAAGGTCTTTCAAAGAGGTGCATGTAAGTACCCCCTACACTCAAGTTTTTATTCACTTCAAAATCTCCCCGAAGTCCTAATAGTGTTTTGGTTTGGAAACCGAATAATGAGTTATCCTCAAAGGAGATATTAATAGGTGCTCCGGAGTTGAGAATGGCATCATTCAAAATCTTAACCCGTCCAATATTATAATCTACTTCATAATCAGATCCTTCATCCAGTTGAGTTCCTCCTGCGGACACTCTAACAGACCCTTGTGGAAGATTAAAGGCTCCCAACGATATTTCGGAAGAGACGGATGATTTGTAACTTCCCTTTAAGGTGAAGCGATTAAACTCTGGATATTCTCTTGCTCTGGTTATCGTCGAATCATAGAGCATTGGATACGTATATTTCTGTGCTAGATTCGGATTACCTATGGCTCCTTCCAAGGCAGAACCAAAAGGTTCCAAAACGGGGAACATTACTCGACCATTATTGGGATTTATAGTTACGCCAGATACAAAGTCAAATTGCCCATCGGGAAAGGGATCCCCCAAGGTATTTAGCCGATCGAGATTAAAAATCTGTAGTAATGGTTGGTTAGATATATTTGGTTCCGGGATAAAACGCTTCTGCCCTTCTCCTGGATCTTCATAGAAAATGTCAAAACGGAAATCATCTTCTGATACTTGAAAAGCTCCGATGGAATAAACGTTTTTCATCATCAAATCCCAAGCAGGTAAATCAATACGCTGAGTTGTACTCTTCAACATTTTTACAAAAATAACCCCTAAGGTATCTGAGTTGTAAGTATCATCTGCAAATTCTCCTACCTTATATATATTTCCATTGTACTCATAAGTATAAGCAACCCCTAATACCTGATCCGGTTGAAGATTCACGTTTATAGAAACGAAACCTAATTCGTTATTAACAGAAAATTCATTGGGGTTCAATAAACGAGCAGAAACTTTTTCGTAGTCTTTGGTTTGGTTGAACATATATTGTCCCTCCAGAACAGATACACTAGCATCCAATTGTCGGGCTCTTGAATCCATACGAAGTGCATCGTGCAAGGCATTGGCATCCTGATCTGTAGAAACCCTACGTCCTGGAAGTGCTCTTCCACTAAAATCTTTATGCCTTGGAGTAACGGGTAACTGGAACTGTGGATTGTCATTTGTAATTCGAGTAGCTTCGCCAAGATCGGCAAGCGCTACAATATCTCTCACTCCATTTACTTCATTACGATCATTGGTTACCCAAACCTGAATCTGATTGATTCGGAAAAGACTATTGATCTGCGGCATTGTAGATAACGCTTCTTCAAAGACACTTCGGGTGTAATGAGAGACAAAGAAGTGTCTGTTTTCATCGTATTCATCGGCGCTCAGTTCAAATTCTTGTAATTGAGCTCCACCTTGAATCTGGATGTTTTCTCTTTTGGATTTTTGCTGAGATGCCAGTGCAGTTAGTCGAAAGCGTCCAAATTGCAACTCTGTTTTCAATCCAAATAAACTCTGTGCACCCGTTATCAAAGAACTTTTTAAAGGCATACTTACGTGACCTGCTTCTATACTTTTTACAATTTCGTCGTCACTAAAATTATCGGTAGAATATTCGAGTTTCATTTGATTGTCAAAATCAAATGTAGCTTGTGTGTTATAATTGAATCCTAGTTTAAGTTTTTCTCCAATTTGCCCTGTTGCACTCATCTGAATAGCCATGTCAAAATCAAAGCCTCCAGTCTTCTGTTGGCGAATGGTTCTATTTGGATCCTGAATCCTCTGGTAATCAACTCCGAAAGTAAGATCAATGGTTCCCTGTGGTTTAATATCTACTTTGGTTCCTCCGAATAAACGATTAACAATGTCTCGATCTACATCAATTTTTTCCAAGGGGTCTGCCAGCCCACTGTAGCCTCTACTACCACTGCTAACTCCTGCCAATTCCCTGAAATATTGTTGGCGTTGTTGTTCTTCTGTATATTGAAGGTACTCCTCGAAGGTCATATAGGTAGGTGTACGAAAATAATCGTCTCCAATTTTTTCCGTGATGATGTACTTCCCTGTTGCTGGGTCGTACTCTACTTCTTGTTGAATGATGCTAGGATCACCGAGGTCAAAAGGGTTAGCACTCGGGTTGTTGATAAAGTCACCTGTTCTATCTTTAAGCGGAATGGTATCCGTTTCTACCAGGATATCAACAGTAAATGGATCAGCTAAATTAGAACCTCCTGCGGGATTAGTGGCCAATATGCCAGAAACGACTGCAAAGATGGTAAGACAGCTGAGGAGTAAATTTTTTATTTTCATAATGCTAAAAAGTACGAGACTTTAGAAAGTAAACCTTCCGGAGTAACGAGCCTTTTTAATACAACCGAGTGAACAACAGTGCAGCAAAACAGTTATAACAGAACTGCTAGCCATGTCTCTTTAGGAGACAATCCGTTGGTTCGGTCTGAGTAGAAAGAGCAAGTTTCCTATTTTGGGTTTGGTTAATTGTGTCTGCGAAAGACAAGTGAATAACGTGTCTTAAGCTATATATTTGTTCACTAACATTTATTTAACATGTTTTGAGTGAAATACTTTTCCGCCATTCAATAGATGATTCCTCTCTTAGCGCTCAATCATGTTACATAAAATAGTGTCGAGTGTAAACATTTCCACCCTATCTCCTACGGGAAAAGGTGTTTTTTGTTAACTCCTGAAGCCTCAGTGATCCTTGAAGATTTTAGAGGCCAATAATTATAGCTATACTCTATCATCTTGTTGTTTCACTGGACAAAATCAAAATTATAATACCTATCAAAATCAAGACCTTTTAACGTGATTTCCGCGTTTTGGTCATTAGATTTTAATTTTAATTGAAATTTCGATTAAAATGGTTGCTGTTATAATTGAAATAAATCAGGAAAGCTGTTTCAGGGCAATTTTTATTAATCCTTCCACATTTGAAATATCATCCCGTTCTTTCAGAATTTGATTTAGGGCCTTTTGTACCTTAATTTTCTGAAAACCTAAGGCTACTAATGCAGATAACGCTTCATCTCTTAAAGTATTGTTAACAGGAAGCAATGTAAGTGCCCCTTCTCCCCCTTCTTTTATCATTTTATCCTTCAAATCAAGGATAACTCTTTTAGCTGTCTTCGGCCCGACGCCCTTCACCTTCTTAAAAGCCTGCACATTTTCACTGATAATGGCCGATCGAACCTCTTCTGCAGTCATCGTTGACAAAGTTACCTGCGCGGTAGCCGGTCCAATACCTGAAACTGAAATCAATTGCTTAAATATCCGCCGCTCCGCTTCTTCTGCGAAACCAAACAAGGTCTGGCTGTCTTCTTTAACGTGGAGATAGGTTAAAATCTTAATTTTCTCCAGCTTCTCAATTTGACTATAGGTTTGCAGGCTGATATTCACTTTATACCCTAAGCCTCCGCTGGTTTCTACCACAATAAAAGTGGGGCTTTTGAAAGCAATTAGTCCTTTGAGGAATACAATCATTAGGTCAATTTTGATGAACGCAGTTGCAAAAAGTTGTGTGTATATAGTTTGTATCTAATTTTGCGGTGGCGAAGGTACAAATTTTTATATTTGCGGGCGGAAAAGAAGGGAGATAAAGCTTGACAGGGTAATGAGGCAGATGCGGCTCCCACTATCTTAGGGTTCACACCATTTTTGATCGACCATAAAACAACCAATAAATGAACGTACTATTAATCGGCGGTGGAGGCAGAGAACATGCTTTGTCTTGGAAACTTTCACAAAGTCCGCTTTGTGATCAATTATTTATTGCACCAGGAAATGCAGGGACGGCCAGCTGCGGCAGCAATGTTAATATTGATCTGAGTGATTTTGAGCAGGTTAAAGCTTTTATTCTGGCCGAAGAAGTTGGGATGTTAGTTGTTGGACCAGAGGAACCTTTGGTGAGAGGTATCTATGACTTTTGTAAAAGCCAGAAGGAATTGGAAAAACTGATTGTTGTAGGTCCTTCTATGGAAGGGGCTAAATTGGAAGGATCTAAGGCATACGCCAAAAAATTTATGGCGGATTATAGGATTCCTACTGCCGCTTATAAAGAATTTAATGCAGATAATCTGGAGGAAGGTTTTGATTTTATTGATACACAAACACCACCTATCGTTTTGAAGGCAGATGGTTTAGCGGCAGGTAAGGGCGTTTTGATTTTGGATGATAAAGAAGAAGCGAAAGAAGAATTGCGTCAAATGCTGGATGGAAAATTTGGGGCCGCTTCTGCCAAAGTCGTTATCGAAGCCTTTTTAGATGGCATTGAATTCTCTGTTTTTGTTTTGACGGATGGTAAAGATTATCAAATTCTGCCAGTGGCGAAGGACTATAAAAGAATTGGCGAAGGAGATCAAGGACCGAATACTGGAGGCATGGGAGCCGTTTCTCCTCCGCCTTTTGTAGATACGGAGTTGATGGAGAAGGTTAAGACTCAGGTGATTGAACCAACCATCCATGGGTTGAGGGATCGAAACATTACTTACAAGGGGTTTATTTTCATTGGTTTGATACGTGTTGGTGGAGAGCCGTTCGTTATAGAATATAATTGTAGGATGGGAGATCCGGAAACAGAGGTGGTTATCCCACGTGTACAAAACGATTTAATGGAATTGTTTATAGCGATGGAGCAAGGAAAACTGAAAGAGGTCGAGATAAAACAGGATCCTCGTTCCGCGACTACAGTTATGTTAGTCTCTGGTGGTTATCCGAGCAGTTATGAGAAAGGAAAGGCCATTACGGGTGTATCGGGAATTAGTAATAGCATTGTTTTTCACGCGGGGACTAAGTTGGAGAAAGATGTTTTATTGACAAACGGTGGTCGAGTGATTGCGGTTACTTCTTTTGGGGAGGATTTTAAAACTGCATTGACAATTTCGCAGGAGAATGCAGAGAGGATTGATTTTGAGGGGAAGTATTATAGAAAGGATATTGGGTTTGATTTGTAATTCCTCGACTTGCTCCTGTGTCGCTCGCTCGGAATGACAAAGTCGACTCGTACCTCCCATTCGATAGCCCCGCCCGTCTGCGACAGTCGGACTGACTCGGCAGGCCGCTCGGAATAAACGTACTCAATACTCCTGATCCTTTGACTCACTGCGGTCGCTCAAGATGACAGGAGTCGAGGAATATCACATCTATTAGATTACCTTCTTATTTTGGAAAAGTAAATCGCCACATGTACAAAATCCAGCATATCCAACAGATTATTAAGGGGAAATGGCTTCAGGAAGCTCAACCTGAAGATGCAATCGTGCACTTGTTGCTGGATAGTCGCCAGATACTTTTTGCAAAGAGTGCTTTGTTTTTCGCTATTCCTGGGAAATATCATGATGGTCATGATTATCTGGAGCAAGCTTATGAGCAGGGGATTCGTAATTTTGTTGTTTCCAGAAAGACAAAAGTTGTAATACCTGAAGCTAACATCATCCTTGTTGACAATCCATTAACCGCGCTTCAGCAAATTGCTACCTTCCATAGGCAACAGTTTGATCTACCTTGTATTGGCATAACAGGGAGCAATGGTAAAACTATTGTTAAGGAGTTGCTCTTTCAACTATTAAGACATCAATATAAGATTGTGCGTAGTCCGAAGAGTTACAATTCTCAGGTGGGGGTTCCTTTGTCTGTTTGGCAAATGGAGGAATCGCAGGATTTGGGAATTTTTGAGGCTGGTATTTCGGAGCCAGGAGAAATGGAAAAGCTTGCGCCAATTATTGATTGTCAAGTTGGTGTATTTACGAATATAGGACCGGCTCACGCAGAAGGTTTCGAATCGAAAGAGGAGAAGGTAAGTGAGAAATTAAAATTATTCAAAAACTGTAAAACTATTGTTTACTGTAAAGACACAGCTATAGTTGAGGATGAGCTAACAAAAGAAAAAAGAACATTATTTAGTTGGTCTAGAAATAGTGAGGCGGATTTACGAATAAAAGAAACAGCTACAGAGGACAGCCACTCTAAAATTGTGGCTCTCTTCAAGGGAGCAGAAATCTTTTTGGAGGTTCCATTTTTTGACGACGTTTATTTGGAAAATGTGATTCATTGTTGGGCGGTAGCTTTGCAACTTGGTCTTTCGCCGGAGTACTGTTACAAACATGCAAAGAATCTGGAGCCTGTGGAAATGCGTTTGGAGTTAAAACAGGGCATTAACAATTGTACCATTATTAACGATAGTTATAACGCGGATTTAGGCTCTTTACAAATTGCATTGCAATTTCTAGCTCGGCAACAAGAACAAAAAAAACGAACAGTAGTCTTATCAGATATTTTACAGAGTGGACGATCCGCGGATGGCCTTTATGAGGAGGTGGCACGATTACTTTCTGAACAGCAGGTTAGTCGATTAATTGGCATTGGCGAAAACATTCCTATCATTGCGCCGTTTTTGCCAAAAAACATAACTGCTAACTTTTACAACAATACAAAAACATTTCTATCCGAACTTCCCTCAGAGCAATTCCAAGAGGAAACTATTCTATTAAAAGGCGCTCGTCAATTTGAATTTGAAAAAATAGCTAATCGGCTTTCACAAAAAGTACATCGAACCGTATTGGAAATAAACCTGAATGCGCTTAGTCATAATTTACACGTGTATAGTCGATACCTGGAAGCAGGAACAAAAATGATGGTGATGGTAAAAGCTTCAGCTTATGGCAGTGGCAGTGTGGAGGTGGCGCGCTTGCTGGCTTTTAACAAAGTGGATTACCTAGCCGTTGCTTACACGGATGAGGGCATCAGCTTGCGAAAGGCTGGAATCGAATTACCAATCATGGTTTTAAACCCGGAAGAAAGAAGTTTGGATGAGCTATTTAGATATGGATTGGAGGCCGAGATTTATAATCTTTCTTTACTTAGAAGTGTTGTTACATTAACGAAGAAAAAAGAAATCCTCATCCACCTGAAACTGGATACGGGCATGAACCGTCTAGGATTTAGAGAAGGTGACCTTGAGGAAATAACAAATATTTTACATAAAAACCCTCACTTGAAAATTCAGTCTATTTTCTCACATATGGCAGCAAGTGAAGCAGCGGAGCATGACGACTTTACACTTTCTCAAGTGGAACGATTTAACAGGATGTATCGTAATATCACTGACTCAATTGGGTATAAACCTATGCGGCATTTACTAAACTCTGGTGGTATAATTCGTTTTCCAAAACAGCATTTAGAAATGGTCCGCTTGGGTATAGGCTTGTATGGTATAGATTCGTCCGGAGACATTCAAGATCAGCTTGAGGTAGCTCTTACATTGAAAGCAAGTATTTCTCAAATTAAAGAAGTGAAGGCTGGAGAAACGATTGGCTATAGTCGAAAGGGGGTGGCTGTTCATGATATGCGTATTGCAACGATTAGTATCGGTTATGCAGATGGCCTGTTGCGTTCCGCGGGAAATGGGCGATATGCTGTTGGCATTGGAGGGAAATTAGCACCTATAATTGGAAATATTTGTATGGATATGTGCATGGTGGATGTGTCCGATATTCCGGAAGCTATAGAAGGTGATGAAGTTGTTATTTTTGGGGAGCGACCTACAGTGACTGATTTGGCAGTTGCTATGGGCACAATTGGCTATGAGGTTTTCACGGGAGTATCTGGACGGGTTCGGCGGGTTTATCTGGAGGAATAAACTTCTTCAATCTCAAGTACAACCTCCCTTTCTGACACTGTACTTTG
>CAZDTI010000070.1:0-26388 GCA_964508085.1 uncultured Saprospiraceae bacterium
ACTAATCACTTCCCACTATCGCGATAAAAACTGGTTAGTTCGTAAACAAAATATAGAATTCTAATTTAATTCTCACGCACTACGCCGGTGGCAGTTTCTACTTTGCCTAAAGAGATCGCCGCTTTATCTGTTCCTTTTTTCATTTTTCGGGAAACCAACAATAGTACTTCTTTTGCTTTTGCTAAAGCTTCTTCTTCTGTTTCATAGGTATCCTCCCAAACGATTGCTTTGGATTGAGCTGTATTTACATTGTTAAAAACTGTAAAAACACCAAACAATAGAACAACAGCAGCAGCAACTTTCCAGAACATATTTAGGACATGACCATTTTTCTTTTCTGAGACTTTGTCTTCAAAAATATCCGGTTCGATATTTCCACTCATAGAAACCTCTTGTTGATTTCCAAAGTAATTGAAAAGACTTCGGTATTGCTCAAATTCTGGCGCTATGTTTTTTTTGCTGAAATAATCTCGCAGTGACTGCTCTTCTTCCAGCGTAGAGTCTCCTGACCAATACTTTTTCAACAATGATTTTACATTATAATCCATAATCATTTGCTTTTTCAATTTGTGTTTTGAGAAATTGCCGTGCTCTGAACAAGGTCGCTTTGACAGAGTTCATCGGCATATCCAACATTTCTGAAATTTCTTGATAGCTATGTCCCTCTATGTCTCTTAGTTGAATGACCATTTTTTGTTTCTCGGGCAAGGTTGCTATTAATCGGTGAACCTGATTTACAGTATCTTGTACTTCTGCTACTCGGTCTGGCTGTGGTTGTATGCCCGCTAAGTCAAAATCTTTATTTATCGATAATGTTCTACGATGTTTGCTACGGGTTTTGTCTATTGCCAAATTCTTGGTCATTTGAACTATCCAAGCTTCTTTGTTTAGAATATTAGCAGATTCTTCCCTTTTCTTCCACATTTTTATGAAAACCTCCTGAACTACATCTTCTGCTTCTGCTTCCGTTCCTACTACCCGCAGGGCAAGCCGATAGAGTTTGTCTTTTAGTGGCAGCAGTTGATTTATGTAGGGTTTCCAAGTCATTTAAGCGGTCTGTTTGTCGGTCATCTATAAGCAAGACGAGGCGAGTTCTGAGATGTTACTGGAAAGATGGTTTTTTATTTTTCAAAGAGAGAATTCTTTGGTCTAGGGTGGTGATTTTTTCTATGAAGAGGATGGTTTATTCGATGGCCTCAAAGCCATCGAATAAACTTGACTCCATATAACAACCTTTGAAATAGAAGTTAAAGTTCATACGACCGCTTCGAGGCCAGCGTTTGGATGAGATTTGAAGCATACATCCAGACAAGAACCTGTAGGAATTCATTAAATGGCCTCAAAGCCATCTAATGAACTTCCCTCTAATAAAATAGATCTTTGCTGTAGTAAGCTAAAATTTAAAGGAAGGTAATTACTTAAAGTTCATACGATGGCTTTGAGGCCATCGTATGAATGGTACTTTCTTATCCAGACAATAAAACCCTTAACGTAAATTTAATAAAACTTTAAGGCCCATCTTTCTCTTCTCAGCCGTTTTCTAAAGTAAATGAACTTATCTTTAATTTAATTAAGAAATCAAACAATTACATAGGTGAAAAAGATAGACCGCTTATTATTGAAGGCCTTCATTGATCCATTCCTGGTAACTTTCTTTATTACTATGTTTGTTTTGGTCATGCAATTTCTTTGGTTGTTTATGGATGATATTGTTGGAAAAGGAGTAAGTATGGCCTTGGTGACTGAGCTTTTATTTTATTCTGCAATAGCCCTAATACCAAAGGCTTTACCTATTGCTGTTTGTATTTCTTCGGTTATGGTAATTGGTGATTTAGCGGAACATTATGAGTTGTCTAGTTTAAAATCAGCAGGGGTTTCCTTCTTGCGAGTCTTGAGTCCATTAGTCGCAGTTACTTTACTTATTTCTGCTTTTTCTTTCTTTTGTGCTAACAATTTAATTCCGGTTTCAAAGCTTAAATTGCAAACACGTTTAAAAGATATAAAATCTTCTAAAGGGGTATTGACTTTGGAAGAAGGAATTTTCAATACAGATTTTAAAGATATTGTTATACATATTGGCAAAAAAGAATCGGATGGCAGAGGCATTCGTGATGTTATTGTCTATAACCCTTCTATTGCTCAAGAAGAAGAAATAAGCATCATTACTGCGAAAAGAGGTGAAATTTCCCATTCAGATGATGAACAGTATTTGATAATGAATCTTTATGATGGCATTCAATATCAAGAGCCAAAATCAGAGAATAAGAAGACCGAAAATCATACTTTTTCCAGAACCTATTTTAAAGAATGGAGTAAAATTTTCCCCTTGAGTGAGTTCGAAATTTCCATCTCTAATTCGAATCGAAACAAAAACAACTATTCAATGATGAGCTACAGTCAGCTTACAAGAGCCATTGACTCATTGGATCGAATGATAATTTATAGCTATAGTCAGTTGGCGGATAACCACAATCGTTATTTAAAAATCAGCGATAGAAATATAGACAGAGCGCCTGTTGTTTCTTCTATTGAACCAGTAATTCAAACTCCTCTGAAGGGATATTTTCTAAAAACATTTTCCGAAAAAAATTACAACAAACATCTTCACCGAGCTAAATCTCAGGTCCGCAAAATCCGGGATCAGGCAAACGCAACTATCGGAAAAGTGTCCGTCACCAAGGAGGTTCGCGTGAAGCACATCTTTGAGCAACAATCCAAAATAACGATGGCTCTAGTCTGTCTTCTTTTCCTTTTCATAGGCGGATCAATGGGAGCCATCATCCGAAAGGGTGGATTTGGGTACCCGATCTTGATTGCCATCTCCTTCTTTGTCTTCTTTATTATCTTGCAAATGTTCTTTAAGAAACTTGGTGAATCCCTTGTGTTACAGGCAGAATACGCTCCTTGGATTCCCTGTATCATCCTACTTCCAATAGCCTTAATTTTAAGTCACAGAGCTATGTTTGACAAGCTTTAACAATGCACTGTCTAATTCTAATCTCATCCCAAAATTAATCCTATATTTGTCCCAGTGAAAAAGATAGATAAATTACTAATCCAGAGTTTCGTGACACCCTTTGTCGCCACCTTTTTCATTTCGATGTTCGTCTTGATTATGCAGTTTCTATGGGTCTATATTGATGACATCATTGGTAAAGGTGTTGGATTAGCGATGATAGTAGAGCTGTTGTTTTATTCCTCCTGTTCGTTGATTCCGACGGCATTGCCCATTGCGGTTTTGATTTCTTCGGTTATGGTTTTTGGTAATTTAGCAGAGCATTATGAGCTGTCGAGCTTAAAATCTGCTGGAGTTCCTTTGTTGAGAGTGATGGCGCCTTTGTTTTTCTTGACTGTTGGCGTAGCTATTTTTTCTTACTTCTGTGCAAACAATGTGGTGCCGATTACGAATTTGAAATTCAAATCTAGTTTATATGATATTCGAAAATCTAAGGCCACACTTAGTTTAGAGGAAGGTATTTTCAATGAAGATTTTAAGGGTTTTGTGATTCACATCGGCGACAAAGATCGGGATGAAAAAACCATTCGGGACGTTATCATTTACAATCATGATTATAAGTATAAAAATCGGCTGAGTATTATTACGGCGAAAACCGGTGAAATGTACAACTCTGAAGACAAGCGCTACTTCATAATGAATCTTTATGATGGCGTGCAATACCAGGAACCGGAACCTAGTAAGGATAAGAAAAAAAAGATATCCACTTTTTCCCGAACGTATTTTAAAGAATGGAATAAGGTTTTTGACCTCAGTGAATTTGACATCCAGGATACCGATGAAGAACGATTTAAGAACAACTACTCTATGCTGACCTTCAATCAGCTTTTGGGAGCAATAGATTCTTTAGATATAAAAATTGATAACCGATATATTTCATTGGGCAACCACTTGAAAAGACACTTCCAACCGACTAAATTCATGTTGGAGGACTCCAAAAAAACGGCTTATAAAATTCAGCAAGAGGAACGAAAAAAAGCAAAAGAAGAAGAAAAAAGGTTGCTTAAAAAAGAAAAAGCCGCTAAAGAAAAAGCGGAGGCAATGAAAAATAAGAACAATGCTCCTACAGAAGTCGGAATAAGCGAGAAAAAAAAGAAGAAAAAAACGCTTTCAGAGAACGAAATCAAAGCCCAAAATAAAGAAAAGCTTAAAAAGGCAAAAACGAAGAAAAAGTCCACAAAGAAAAAAAAGAAGCCTAAAGCAAAAACAAAGAAGAACCCTACTAAAAAGAAAAATCAAAAGAAGAAAAAAATAAAGCCGGTATCAATTCAAAAGAAATTAGACAAACCCATCGGAGAGTATGACAGCTTTCTAGAAACGATAAGCCCGAGTAAACTAACCCGGTATATTAACAAAACAAAATCCTTCGCCAGAGGAGTGCGTGATCAAGCGGAGGGCGCAATTACTTCTTTAAATTACACCAAAGAAATTCGGGTCAAACATGTTTATGAGCTCAACATCAAATTTAGTATGGCGGTGGTCTGTATCATCTTTTTATTCATAGGAGGGCCGATGGGAGCCATTATCAGAAAAGGAGGTTTTGGCTATCCCATCCTAGTTGCTATTTTCTTTTTTATCATTTATATGATCATGAATATCTTTTTTAAGAAGCTCGCAGAATCTTTTGTTGTTGCTCCAGAATGGGCCCCTTGGTTACCTTGCCTCATCTTGATGCCAATGGGAATGATTTTGACACACCGAGCGATGAATGATATGAAAATGATTAACACGGATCGATATCAGAAGTTTTTTAATAAAGTAAAAAAGCTATTCAAGAAAAAATTTTCTGAGAAGACAGAAGAATAATATTTTAATTGTACAATTTTGAAATCGCCCTTACATTAACCCAACCCCGACTCGAAAATCGGAAAGAAACAAAACAAACATTCAATGTCCAAACAAACACATATCCCCTCCTCCACTTTCAGTTACCTACGTAAGCTGCAAAAGAACAATGACCGAGAATGGTTCAAAACAAACAAAGACAGCTACACCAAAGAGCTGGAATTCGTAAAAGCGTTTAAAGACAGCTATGGTGCGGAGATGGAAAAAACCGACGAAATCGAAGTGAGCAAACTATTCCGGATTTATCGTGACACCCGCTTTTCCAAAGACAAAACACCTTATAAAAACCATTTTAGCGGCTATCTACGACGAGCTTCGAAGGCGCGTAGAGGCAGTTATTATTTCCATATTGAACCTGGTGGAAAGTCCATTATTGGCGGCGGTTTTTTCAATCCCAACCCCGCGGATTTGAAACATATCCGAAGTCAAATTGCCGCGGACGCGGCCCCCTTGAGAAAGGTATTAAAGAGCGCTACTTTTAAAAAATACTTCGGGACGCTTCAGGGCAACCAAGTAAAAACCTCCCCCAAGGGGTTCGACAAAACTCATCCTGATATTGACTTGATTCGATACAAACAATTTTATGTTTTCCGGACTTTTACAGACAAGGAAGTCCATAGTACTGATTTCCTCAAAGAAGTAGTAAAAACGAGTAAAGCACTGCGCCCTTTCTTTGATTACATGAGTGATATTTTGACCACGAATTTGAATGGGGAGTCATTGTTGTAATGGCTCGATCAGGACTATTATAGATTTGTGCTGACGCTGCCTCCTGACCTCCTAAAGGAGGAACTGCCAAGCGTAGAAGTATCGATTGATAAAGATTATTTCTTTTGAAAAGGCTGTTCTCATTAAATTCATATTAAGATAAACATAATGCTAAAAAACAACCGAACTTTTTTTCTGTTATTTGCCTGTTTCATTGTAATTGGAGGCCTATTGTTAGCTACGATTGAGCAAGGAGACGCCATCAGGTACTTCAGTGAAAATCGTAGCGTTATAGGAGATCAGTTTTTTGCTTGGTTTACTAAAGTAGGAGAAGAATTCATGTACCTCAGTTTCTTTCTGGTTTTCTTGTTCATTCGTTACAGATATTCCTTACTGATTGTTATTTCGGGCGCACTGGCTTTAGTTGTAAGCTTTTTGTTAAAATTGATTTTTGGGCATCCAAGACCTTCTGTTTATTTTCGGGAAGCAGGTGTTTTTGATCAGATCAATACCATAGATGGGGTTCATCTTTTGAGTGGGCATATGAGTTTTCCTTCCGGGCATACGACTTCTGCTTTTGTTCTTTTTGGCGTGATTGCTTTGCTCTTTGCACGGAAGTGGTATTGGAATGCGTTTATCTTTTTAGTAGCACTCTTGATTGGTATTTCGAGGATGTATTTAGTGCAGCATTTTTTGAAGGATGTGTATGCAGGGGCGATTACGGGAGTGTTGTTAGCGGTTTTGATTTATTGGGTTAATGAGCGGTATCCTTATGATGATAAGCGGTGGATTGATCGATCGATTTTGTGGAAGGGAGAGGACCGGGTTTGAGGTTTTGCCTTCGGAGTCAGCATAGAGGTTATTGTCATCTTTTCATTTGAAAATTAAAAAAAACAATACGATGATTACCAATAAAAATGTAGCAACCGTTATGTTAAGATCAGTGTCACCTTCTAAATAATAAGAATATTTTTCTTTTCTTCCTAACATGCTGAAGAAAGCATATCTCACTATCGCCCCAGGATATTTTAATAAATAAAGGATGGGTGTTTCAACTATAAATTCTATCATTAGTTAATTTTTTTAATGAAATGATATAATCTCTTCAAGTAAAATCAGAATCCTTATATTTTCCAACCTAAAGAAACATCTAACATTTGAACGTACTTTAGAACATCTTCTACCACAAGATCACTATGTTGCTCGCCTTCCTCACTTCGTGGTAATTCATAAATCAAAGTACTTAATCTAGGGTTTGCTAAAGAGTAAACTACATAATATTTCTCTCCAACTTTAATAGTAGTATCGGAAGAAAAGATACTGAAGCTTAACTGATTTTTATAATTCGATTCTCTAACACTATAACTATACTCATAAATTATCCTTTTACCTCCAATTCCATTTCTACTAGAGATCTTTCCAATAGTTATTGATGCATTTGACAATAGTGTTTTGTAATCCAAATAATTATTAATCGCTCCCGCAAAAAATAAAAAGCCTATTAACACAATCCCTATTCTTGTTAATATTTTCTCCTCTTTTTTATCCATTGAGTAGGTTTATGTTTTCATTCTAAGTTGATTTTTCTAAAGGTTTTTAACTCATTATGTCTTTTTAGCAATTCAAATAGCAATACCTTTTTTATAACATTTATCTGTCAATATAAGAATCGATTACTTTCATTTGCTTTTTTTAATATTGAATCTTAAGAATTCTAGACAAAAGTAAAGATAACTCCCTGTTTCCAAAGCTTTAAAATCGATCAAGAAGTCGAAATTACCGTCCAAGTGGAATTCAAAAAACTAAATATCTCGCTAACAACTAAATTCCTCCTTCCCCACACCTAAAACCACCTCAATTAGACAAAATCACTTTTAAGCCCCAAAATCAATAGTATAAACCATTTTTTTAATTAAATTTGGCATGTATACCTTATATGTAGCTACACCAATTTTAGAGGTAAAGCTATTTCCAAACTAATTCATCAAAAAAACAACCATGAGGTTAAACTTACTAACACTAACTCTCCTACTTTTCACTTGTACTTCCTTAATGGCCCAACCACCGAATGACGAATGCGCTGGTCTTATTGACCTTGGAATTGCCCCCTACTGCCCTGATTTAGAGTTCTTTACGAATGTGGATGCAACGGAAACTAACATTGGAGGTGGGAATTTCCCAACTGGATGTAGTGGAATCGGAGACATCACTTTCGTTGGTCGGGACGTATTTTTTCAGTTTACCACTGACAACGTCCTCACCGATTACACCATTACCGTGACTGGAATAACGGACGGAATGGGCTCGGATCCTTTACTAAATCCTCAAATAATGGTTTATCGAGGAGATTGCGTTTTCGATGAATTGTCCTTGCTCGGCTGTGCTAAAGCAGCTGATGGAGATAATGAGATTTCCCTCGATATTATTGGTCTTGATATAAATACGCCTTACTTTATTCGAATTAGCGACTGGTCAGCTACTGCAACGCCAAATGCCGGCACCTTCAAACTTTGTGTCAATGAGCTGGATCCCGTTTACATCATGGGAGAAGACATGACTTCAGCAGCTTGTAATGGAACGCTTTTCGATTCTGGAGGAGCAGATAACGATTATCAAAATAACGAGACCTTCACCTTTACCCTTTGTCCAGATCAGTTCTTTTCTTGTTTGGCTATCGACTTAGTTAGTTTCCAAACAGAGCAGAACTTCGATGATTTAATTATTTACGCTGGGGACAATACGGGTGCTCCAGTACTCGCTAACTTGACTGGTGGAATCACTAATCCCTATAGTATTGAAGCAACCAGCAGTTGTGTTACCTTTGTTTTTGATTCTGATGGCTCCTCTACTCAAGCTGGGTTTGAATTAACTTGGGCTTGTAATGCTGCGGCCTGTACTGGTTCTTCTGTTGATAATCCTACCGTTCTTAACGGTCCATTACCCATAGATCTAGATGGAGAAACAACCTGTAACGATGCTTCCAACTTTTCACAAACGCCTTGCACCAATTCTCCCTTTATCAATGGACCTGAATATGTCTATGAATATCAAGCTCCGGGAGGTTTTTGCGTAGCCATACAAGTTACAAATGCAGAGCCTGGAACTGGTGTATTGGTTCTTAACGGCCCTCCGAATGATCCGAATACGGAATGTGTAGCAACTAACGCCAATGGCTCAATCCCTTCTGCAAATATGGAAACAGCAGGTACTTATTATATAGTGATAGCTAATGCAGATGGTTGTACGGATTTCGACCTTTCTATTGAAGAAACAGAATGCTCTTTTTCAACTGCTTTGGTAGATGCTCTTTGTAGTCCATTAAATGCTTGCGAAATAAATATGGATGGCACCCCCAATCAGTTTGCGTTTGAAGATGGGTTCCAAGATATACCCAATGAAGTTGGCCTCAACAACGGATGTTGGTTCGGTGTTGGTTTCGAACCCGATTATGTCTGGTTTAGTGTAGAAATTCAGCAAGATGGGCCTTTTGGATTTATCTTAAGTAGTGCTGGAACGCCTTCTGACATTGACTTTAATGTCTGGGGGCCATTTACTTCGGATGAGGTTTGCCAAACACCAGAACAGATCGTAGATTTCATTACCAATAATCAACCTATTAGGAGTAGTTATGCTGGGTTCGCACTGCCCACTGGGCTGACAAATATCCATCCAGATGATGGATACCCTATAACAGATGAATATGATTGTAACGGCGTAGGAGTTGAAAACAATGATCAGTTTGTTAGGGCTATTGATGGTATTACCGGAGAGCATTATTTAGTTCTTTTCAATGACTTTGGTAATAATATTGAAGGAATCGTAAATGTAGATTGGAGTCCTTCTTCAGAAGGGGTTTTGGATGTAGATTTGACTGAAATTACTGGTGCCGATACGGTGGTTTGTGCTGGAGAATCTGTTCAATTGGTAATGCCAGAATGGGTAGACTCTATCTTATGGTTGGAACCAAACAACACCTTAAGTTGCATCACTTGTACCGATCCAATTGCTACTCCAACTGAATCTACTCAGTACTATGCTTACGTAGAATCGCTTTGTATTGAAGATACCATTAAAGTTGACGTTTTTGTTTATGACGTAAGTCTTGGACCTGACATTACGATTTGTCTTGGAGAAGATGTGCAGTTAAGTACAGATCCTGTTTATCCAGATGTAGTTTATAATTGGACGGGGGACAACCTAAGCTGTACGACCTGTCCGATAGCGATAGCTGCTACCCCCAATCCTGGCATCTATGAATACACTGTTGAAATGGTCACTCCAGTTTGTACTCTTCTTGATACAATCAATATTGAAGTCTTAACAAGTCCAGCTCCGGTTTTTGAAGTATCTAACGATACTACAATCTGCCCAGGAAGTAGTTTAGATTTAGGAGACCCCAACAATGTACTTACAAACGTTTATAGCTGGAGCTCCAATCCACCGGGTTACCTTTCTTCTCTGGCCAATCCTACGGCAACTCCTATGGAAAACACCGTTTATTACGTGACAGTTACTAACGGCACTTGTACTGTGTTATCTATAGACTCCGTAATGGTTTCTTTATTTACACCTCCTGTTACAGATGTGATTTCAGACATTACTGTTTGTCAAGGAGAGATGGTAACACTAGCCAATACTACGGTAGAACCAGGTGCTGTTTACTCCTGGTCTCCAGCAGGGCAATTGGACGATCCTGATATTGCTAATCCAACAGCAACCATGGAAACAACTACTGAATTTTTTCTGACAACCACTTTTACTGGTGGCTGTACATATATGGATACAGTGAACGTAACTTCAATTGATATAAATGTTGAAATAGATAATCCGAATAATCCTCTACGTATTTGCGACGGAGATGTTATTCCTCTTTCTGCGAATGTTCAACCAGCAACAGCTATAGCAGAATGGACAACTGACAATGGCAGTTTTTCAGGAACTGGTAATAACATTATTATTAGTCCAACAATGGAAACTACCTTCTTTGCCACCGTAACCGTACCTGGATGTACTGAAACAGACGAGATAACTGTTTTAGTGGATATTATTCCTAGTCCTACTACGATAATGCCGTCGGATACTTCTGTCTGTCGAGGTGCATTAGTGGTTTTGACTTCTCAAGCGTACTTACCTTCTTTGTATCCAGAAATAGTACACGAGTGGACGCCAGATATTGGTTTTGAATCTCCTGATTCTTTATACAACATTGTTATAGAAGCTACAGATACTATTACATTTACTCGAACAACCACAAATGGAGCTTGCGTTTCTATTGAATCAGCTACCATTAATATTTTAGAAACAACCACAATAGATGTCGCCCCTATAGACCCTGAAGTTTGTGCCAACGGATCGATAGAACTAAGCGCCAGTTCACCCGATATCACAGAATTTGAATGGTCAAGTAGTGCTGAGCTTTCTGATATGGAAGGAACGACTACAACCCTAACTGCTCCTGGAAATCCCGGATTTGTTTCGGTTACGGTGGAAGGAGAATTTTTGGGTTGCCCGGTTATGCAACAGGTCGATGTAGAGGTCATTGAGCCTCCAAGGGCCAATCTGAACTTTGGTATCCCACCTCTTTGTCCTGGGGAATCCGCAAGTCTTGTTGACCCTCCAAATCCAAATGTAACGTATAGTTGGTCTGCAGATCCTGGTCCATTGGACTTTGATGTTAATGATTCCAATCCTCAAACCAGCCCAGCCCAAACTACGACTTACACCGTCATTACTAGTAATATTAATGGTATTTGCCCTGATGCAACCGAAACAATTTTAGTGGAAGTTGAGCCAACTGCTGCGTTTAATAGCGTTAATGAAGATGTATTTGTTTGTCTGCTTCCCGCAGATTCAGTTGATGTTCAATTAATGGTTGAAGGAAATTCAACATCAGAAATTACGTATAATTGGATCTCAGAGCCAGAAGGTTTTACTTCTACTCTTGCAGATCCTAAGTTTACATTCACTGAGCCAGGTACTACACTTTTTGAAGTAACCTTTACAAACGAATGTGAAGAAACTGCATTAGAGACCATTAGTGTAACTGTTCATCCGGGCTTAGAAGTTACAGGTATTGGTGTCAGTCCTGAATCCACCTTGGAAGATGAATGTACCTATGGCGAAGGAACTAGAATAGATTTGACCGCAATAACAAATCCACAGGCTGGAAACTTTAGCTACAATTGGAATATAAATGGAACAGCTTTAGATAGTACCGAAAATATAAACCTGATAAACACTTCAAGGTTTGACGTTACCGTTACAGATGTAAATGGCTGTACGCACATAGGCTTTAAAAATATAGACGTTATAAGACCATTCTGGGAATTACCAAATGCTTTCACACCAGATGGAGATATGGTCAATGATAATTTCGCTTTATTAGCAGTAGGAGATATGACCATCCAATCTTTTGAAATCTGGAATCGTTGGGGCACCAAAGTATTCAGTGGTACCGATAGCGCTGGTTGGAATGGAAATTACAATGACAAACCTGCACCGATGGATGTGTACATTTATCATATTGTACTGGAACGACCTTCCGGTCTGATTGAGGAAAGAAAGGGGGATGTTACTTTGATTAGATAGCGTTTCTAACATTGTGTTTGTAAATAAAAAGCTTTGCCCTCTTCAAAGGAGCAAAGCTTTTTATTTTGTAAACTTCAATTTCTATAGGTCCGGTTAGATGTAAAATAAGTAAACTGACTCTGCTCATTTTGCTCAAAACCCTCTACCACTAAATACTGACCAGAACGCTGTAAGTAATAGCTAAGCGTTTTATTTGAAAGTTCATTTATTAAATCAGTCTTCTCATTTTCATCATAATCATGTATAATTCTTCGAGAATCTTCTCTCAAGAATTCGAACGAGAATTGACCATAATCCACCTCCACAACAACTCTGGAAGGGTCATCAGAATCGTCGGCAATCGAATAGGTGAAACCTACTCCTCCCAGAAAAACAATTGGAGCTTCTCCCTCTGTTGTAAAAGTCAATGTTACCATAAGATGACCGTTTCCATCTTCCTTAAACTGAAAGCTAAAATTCTTTTCAACATCTTCTTGAACATTTCCATCAGAAATTTCTTTATATCTCCATTGGTTCTGTATAAACTCTGTAGAAGGGATGGTCTGTGCAAAAAGATCGGAAAAGGATATCCCTCCCAATATTACAATAATAATGATAATTTTTTTCATTAGCTTTTTTTTGTAAAAAGATGAAATTCCACCTTTTGACTATATAGATCCATTTAACAGTGAAAAAACGATGTCTACCAATCAGAAAACGGAAAGAAGGCTTTGTTGTTTTTTTCTCAATGATTTTAACAAAATACTCCACAAAAAACATCCAATACTTATTGTAACCATGAAATTGTCTTTCAACAGTCGATTCTCCCTACTTACTAAGGCAAAATCAATAGAATTACGTATTTTTATTTTCGGTTCATAAAAACATTACATCTTACACCCAGGGCCCCAGAGTCTATACTCTTTTCCTTTATCCCCTACCAACTTAACTTCTAATGAAAAAATCTAGATTACTCCTGCTTTTGTTTTTACTTCCAGCTTTAATCCTTTTAGGTTTTCAGCTGCAGGAATCCAATCAAAACACCGAATCTAAACCTCGACCTTACCAACAAAAGGGTAACTTACAATGGTATAAAATGAAGGCAGATGCTCGTGTAACTATTTCTGAATTCTTACTTCAACATCAAGAAAGTTTAGGGCTAACTGATAATCAACGTTGGATACGTTATAGAACGGAAACAGATCAACTAAACATTACGCATAACCGATACCAACTTCATCATGCTGGCATTCCGGTAGAAGGTGCAGAACTTTTAATCCATGAAAAAAATGGCATCATTAGTAGTTTTAATGGCTGTTGGACACCAAACATGCAAGCAGAGCTTTCTGTATCACTTAGTGAAGAAGATGCCATAGAGAAAGCACTTCATTATATTCCTGCAGAGCAATACATGTGGGAAAATCATGGCGCCGAAAAATTAGTCAAGATGGTGGAACGAAGCACTATCGCAACTTCTTATCCGCAACCAGAACTGGTACTATTCAACAATACTTTTCCAAAAACAAAAGGCGCTTTCCGAGCGGCATATAAAATGATCATTGAAGCTACAAAGCCAATAACTCGAAAATTAGTTTTTATTGATGCTAGCACTGGTGAATTATTGGAGCAATTGGAGTTGCTACATACCACGGATACACCAGCTACGGCAGTAACCAAATATCATGGTACTCGTCAAATCACAACAGACTCTATAGCTCCCGATAGCTTCCGACTCCGAGAAAGTTCAAGAGGCCTAGGAATTAGCACTTTGGATTACAACCAAAATGATACGTTGACTAACTATCAGGATTTTGCTGTAGATTTTTGGGATACTGACAACTACTGGGATACGCAGAATGACGAACAGGACGAGGTTGCTCATGACGTGCATTTTGGGTCGGAGATGACTTTTGATTTCCTACGTGACCACCTAGATCATACGGGTATTTTTGTAGACAGTATTCCGATGGTCTCTCTAGTTCACTTCGGCAGCAATGTCGTCAACGCTTTTTGGAATGGTCGATTCTGTTCTTTCGGTGATGGAAATAACAATCAGTATTCACCACTTACTTCTATTGATGTGGTTGGTCATGAGTTTGCTCACGGCCTTACACAAACTACTGCAGATTTAATATATCGAAACGAGCCTGGTGGATTAAATGAGTCTTTCAGTGACATTATAGGGACCGCTGTTGAATATTGGGCAGAACCCGATTCTATGTTTGATTATTTTATTGGAGAAGATTTTGATAATTCTGGAACAGGATTTAGAGACATGAGTAACCCTAATGCGGAAGGACATCCAGACACTTACCTAGGGAACAATTGGGTATTTGGCCCCGAAGACAATGGCGGAGTTCACAGTAATAGCGGGGTTCAAAACTATTGGTTCTACTTACTTACAGAAGGTGGTAGTGGCACAAATGACAATGGTTATCAATACAATGTAGAAGGTCTAGGAATGGATACCTCAACATTGATTGCTTATCGTAACCTGAGATATTACCTCACTCGTTTCTCCCAATTCATTGATGCTCGGCAAGGAGCGCGTACTTCAGCTGAGGACTTATATGGTCCTTGTAGTTTCGCTGCACAACAAACCGTCAACGCTTGGCGTGCTGTAGGTGTTGGTCCTATAAGTGATGACAATGACTTCGAAATGATCAGCTTTATTGGTCTGGATTCTTTAAATTGTGGATTGAGTCCCGAAGAAAATCCAACCATCCAAATGAGATACAACGGATGCCTTGCTCCTTTGGGAGATAATAGTCTAGTTCCCTTAGAGATCGTAGTTGACAATGGTGACATACAACGAGATACCATTCTTTTAGCCAATGGAATACTTGGTGGTGACACACTGACCTACACGATAGACACACCGATCAGCGGTTTAGAAACAATGGGCTTACATAACATTACAGTTAGTGTTGCATTCCCTGGAGATACGATTGCTAACAATAATAATACAATTAGCTTTGATTTAGAAAATATATTGGATCAAAATGCTGATTTCCGAGGTGATCAATTTCTCAGACCACTACCTGACTGCTTTATGTCGCTGGTCCCGATTGAAATAGAGGTCACCTTTCTTGGTTGTGATCTTATTGAGAGTGGATCTGAGTTATTTTTCTCTTATGCATTCGATGGAAATATAGTTACAGAGAGTAGCATACTCACAACTGACTATTCCCGAGGAGAATCTCTTACTTATACCTTTAATGAACAACTTAATGTGAGTACCTATCGTGGCTTCTCTGATATTACCGCTTGGGTTGAATTCCCAGATGACTTCATAATGTTTAACGACTCTACTTTTGCAGAAATTCTCAACCCTGAATTATTAATTGTTGACAAATTTATGACCTTTGATTCAATGGAAACTCAATTGGATTCTATTCACATCTATAAGACGGATTACTCGGATGTTTCCATATCTGAACTGGCTAGTTTCGAAAGTGATTACGGCATTTTCATGACGGGTAAAGATCCAAATGCCTTAAATGATAACGACATATTGGAATTTGTTTCTACTCCGGCATCTGTTTGGCAATTCAATGAAGAACTTTCTGCAATGTTTTGTGTTTGTGTAGATGCTCAATTCTATAACTCCATGGAATTGAGTTTTGACCTCCGACAAGTTCGTTCTAGCTTTCTAGAAGATGCTTTTGAAATACCAACAATTTTTTCCAGCGCCTTACGAGTGCTCGTAAATGGAGAGCAGGCAAGCCCAACCTATACTACAGATATCAGTTCTGGTATTGGCGATTGGAGCAGACAGTACTTAGATATTTCTGATTACTCTGGTGATTTATTAGAAATTTGTTTTGAATCTCGTTGTGTCGCTAGTCTTCAAGTTTCCTCTCCAGGAGACAGAGTTTATATTGACAACGTTTTATTAAGCGGCGTTGTCAGTACAGAAAATAGCTCTAACAACCAATATGCACTGAACATCAATCCTAATCCTAGTGATGGTCAGTTCGTAGTAAATTATAAAAGTAATACTACTGAATCACTGACTATGGCTATCTTTGATATTCATGGCCGCCAACTGTGGACACAAGAAACCAGTGGAGGAACAGCTCAGGGTGCTTTATCTATTGATTTAAGTGCTTTCGCAGAAGGGCTTTATTTCCTTAGAATAGGAGATGGAAAGAACTTCGTGAATGAGCGGATTGTAGTAGCAAGGTAACTTGATTCAACTATTAACTATTAACATAAACGGTTATAACTTCTCACTTTCTCACTGTTTACAAATGGGGAACAACCTTTGAAATAAACTTCTTAAAAAGCCGTAAAGTAGATATTAGCATTTGCTTTATGGCTTTTTAAGTCTAAGAATGCCCCCAATCATCCTCTCCTCCTTCTCCTGGCGACAGACCTAACACATCTCCTTCTGTTGTCACTCCCAAACCAACTACTGTTCGATTGACATAGTTAAAATAACTGATCACTTGATTGATTTCTAACACTTCTCCTTCATCGAATCCGCTAGCGACCAATTCTTCTATATCTGCCTTTGTAAGGCTATGATGTGACAGTGTCAAAACGCGAGCATGTTTCATTCCAGCCAATTCGCTACCAGAAAAAGCCAACTCGACATTATCAGAGTTTACAGCTTCCATAATTGTCTGGTATCGTGCATCATCATTAAGCAATCGCCGTAAGCCAGCGGCATGATGATCCACACAATAATCACATTTATTCAAACGGCTCGTATAGACACCTAAGGTTTCTAAATACCATTTCGGAAGTGTATTCTTTGGATGGTGAAGCACATTTTTATAAAGTGCCATATGACCAGAAAGACTTTGTGGGCGAAGGCTATGTATACTAAGTACATTATCAATGTAGCCATCTGGGCCTTTGATTTTGTCGTAGAGTTTTTTTAGTTTTCCGACAGCGTCGGCATAAGGAATTGTTTTTATCCAGGGCATAGCTTTAGGGATTTAATTTTTTGTTTGCGTAATGATTCTACTCTATGCAAGAATTTTGTTCAAATGATGTTCCATATGTTCTACATAATCCGTCATCAAGAATCTCAAGTCCGTGGTTTCTTTTCCATCGTAAAGAAGAATCTTATAGGCTAAGGTTTCTTCTGTTTGCGCTTCCATTATTGCTTTTACCCTTTCATTCAATGCCAGCCAAAAATTAAGAATCTCCTCAGTAGTAGCAGCATTATATCTATTAGCTTTCACTAATTCATTCTGATTATAGCTATGCATTTTAAATGGCTTATCACTGAATTGTATTTCCGTAAAACGCTGAAGGTTGTTTATTCCAGAATCTATTAAGTGCCCGAGAATTTCTTTTTTTGACCAACTTGCTTCGGCGCTTTTGTAGGTCAAAATGTCCTCTTCGGTCTTCCTAAAATAATTTGATGCCGTTGAAAGTAAGTGTTCTAACTTTTGGATTGATTGTTTCATACTTTAGACTTTTAACACAAATTAGAATTAGTAATTAATTTTCAGCTAAGGCTACACCAAATCATCCAACAAGCCATCCTCCACTATATTTGGTAAAGTCACCTTTAAATTTGGCGTTCTTTCCATTTCCCTTTTAATGGCAAACAATGCTTCTTCATTTCGTGCCCAGCTTCTACGAGCTATTCCATTATTGACATCATAGAATAGCATCTTTTTCAAGCGCACCTCTGCTTCTTTTGATCCATCAAGCAGCATTCCAAAGCCACCATTCATCACTTCCCCCCAGCCAACACCTCCTCCATTATGAATCGAAACCCAAGTTGCTCCACGAAAACTATCTCCGATTACATTATGGATTGCCATGTCCGCAGTAAATTGACTTCCGTCATAAATGTTACTGGTTTCCCGAAAGGGAGAATCTGTTCCAGAAACATCGTGATGATCACGCCCCAAGACTATCGGTGCCGAGATTTCTCCACTTGCAATTGCGTTGTTAAAAGCTTCAGCTATTTTCATTCTCCCTTCTGCATCCGCATATAAAATTCGAGCTTGTGAACCGACGACCAACTTATTTTTCTTGGCATCTGCAATCCATTTTATATTATCCTGCATTTGCTGCTGAATTTCTTCTGGTGCATTTTCTTTGATCTTTTCCATTACTGCCTTTGCTATGGCATCACTCTTATCCAAGTCATCAGGATTTCCAGAAGCACAAACCCAACGAAATGGACCAAAGCCATAATCGAAACACATCGGTCCAAGAATATCCTGAACATAAGAAGGGTAACGGAACCGAATGCCATCTTCTGCCATAATATCCGCACCAGCTCTAGAAGATTCCAATAGAAAAGCATTTCCATAATCAAAAAAGTAGGTTCCTTTTGCGGTATGCTTGTTTACTGCCGCCGCATGCCGACGAAGAGATTCCTGCACTTTAAGTTTAAAAGCACCAGGATCACTTACTAACAATTCATTTGCATCCTCATAGCTCATCCCAGCGGGATAGTAACCACCAGACCAGGGATTATGCAAAGAGGTTTGGTCAGAACCTAAATGGATATAGATGTCTTCTTCATAGAAACGTTCCCAGACGTCTACGACATTCCCTTGATAGGCAATAGATACCACTGCTTCTTCTGCCATTGCCTTACGTACCGTTTTCACTAATTCATCAAGATTGCTTACAAGTAAATCTACCCAACCTTGTTCATGTCTCTTTGAAGAAGCCTTGTCATTCACCTCTGCACAAATGGTGATACAACCTGCAATGTTACCTGCTTTTGGTTGTGCACCACTCATACCTCCCAATCCAGCGGTGAGGAAGATTTTCCCTGCTGGTGATTCTCCTTTTTTAAGATTTTTACGGAAAGCATTCATCACGGTTATTGCGGTTCCGTGTACAATTCCTTGTGGACCGATGTACATGTAAGAGCCTGCCGTCATTTGGCCATATTGTGTAACCCCAAGTGCATTGTATTTCTCCCAATCGTCTGGTTTAGAATAGTTTGGGATCATCATTCCGTTTGTGACTACAACTCTTGGTGCTTCTTTACTTGAAGGAAACAATCCCATGGGATGACCGGAATACATGTGTAAGGTTTGTTCCTCTGTCATCTTGGCGAGGTACTGCATGGTAAGGACGTACTGTGCCCAGTTCTGGAATACCGCTCCGTTTCCTCCATAGGTTATCAATTCTTCTGGATGCTGTGCTACTGCTGGATCCAGGTTATTTTGAATCATCAGCATGATGGATGCGGCTTGTTGACATTGCGCCGGATATTCTCCTATTGGACGTGCGTATTGTTTGTATTCTGGCTTAAAACGATACATGTAAATGCGTCCGTATTTTTTTAGTTCTGCTGCGAACTCGGGAGCGAGTTCAGCATGCCATGCAGAGGGAAAGTAGCGTAGTGCGTTTCGTAGGGCTAGTTTTTTTTCTGCTGGACTTAGGATATCTTTTCGCTTAGGCGCTGGGTTGCTATTTGCAGGATATGGCTTTTTTGTAGGGAGTTTGTTTGGGATGCCTTGTAGGATTTGTTGCTGGAAGTGGGTATGGGTTGTGGTCTGCATTTTTTTTTTTCGAGCCCAGAGCTGCGGCTCGGGGTTAATGATGTTTCGACTCCTCCAGAGTCTTGCGTGGTGGTCCCTAAGGGTTGTTTGTCTTAGGAAGGGCTCTTGCGGAGCTTTTCTTGTCTTTTTAGTAGGTTTCGAAAAGTTTGTCGTGGGTACTTGTTTTGGTTTTGTTTGCTATATTAAGGAGTTCTTTTCCTTTAATTATTTGGGCTGCTTTGGCGATGTCGTTTCCGAAAATCCGATCGGTTTTGGCGAAGCTTATGTCTTTTCGGATTCTTGTATGGACTTTTTCAAGGATTTTGCTTGATTTTAGTGGACGATGGAAGTCCATGGCTTGAGCAGCAGACAATAGCTCTACGGCTAAAATGTTTACTAAGTTTCCACAAACTCTTAGTGCTTTTCTTGCTCCAATGGAGCCCATACTCACGTGGTCTTCTTGTCCTAAGGAGGTAGGAATACTATCGGCAGAGGCAGGGAAACAAAGTCCTTTGTTCTCACTTACTAGGGCTGCAGAGGTGTATTGTAAAATCATGAAACCCGAATTAACACCTGTTTCTTTCATTAACAATTTTGGGACGCCTTCTGTTTTGCCTTCTAGCGATAAATATGATCTTCTATCAGAGATAGAACCTAATTCAGCGGCAGCTAAGCAGGCATAATCTATTGGTAGAGCAAGTGGTTGTCCATGGAAATTACCACCACTTATGGTGAAGTCTTTAGAAAATACAACGGGGTTATCGGTTACAGAGTTAATTTCTATTTCAACGCATTCTTTGAGGTGAAGCCATGCGGTTCGAGAGGCACCATGTACTTGTGGGGAACACCTTAAAGAATAAGGATCTTGCACCTTATCACAATCTTCATGCGAGTCGATGATTTTAGATCCTTTTAGGAAATGGCCTATCCGTTGCGCGACATGTTGATTACCTTTATATGGTCTGACTTTATGTAGATCTTCATGAAAAGGTGCTTTAGATCCCATCAGCCCTTCAATCATCATTGCACAAATTACATCAGCGTGGGACAAGCAATTGTGTAGTTCCTCAACAACCATTACGGCGTGAGCAGCTATAAACTGTGTACCATTGATCAATGCAAGCCCTGCTTTCGGCCCGAGGGAGATCGGCTTCTTTTTCATTCTTTTAAGTACCGTAGCTGTTTTTGTGATCTTATTGTTATAAAACACTTTCCCTTCTCCGATCAGTGGCAAAAACAAGTGTGCCAAAGGAGCTAAATCACCAGAAGCACCAACGGATCCCTGCTCAGGAACCACTGGTACAATATCTTCTTCTATATGCCATAGGATTCTATCCAATACCTCAAGTGCGATTCCAGAATAGCCTTTTGACAGGGCATGAACTTTCAAAATCATCATCAACTTAGCAATGTCCTTTGAGATGGGCTCTCCTACCCCAACGCTATGGCTAAGCAAAATTCTAACTTGTAATTCTGTTGTTAATTTTTTATCAATAATCGTATTACATAAAGGACCAAAGCCGGTATTAATGCCGTAGACCGCCTCATCATTTTTAGCGATAGTGACAACTGCATCGTAAGATTTTTTTATATTTTTTCGAGTAGTGGCGCTGATCCTTGCTTTTGTCTTTCCGTAGAGGATGTCTAAAGCGACGCCTGCTGTAAGGTGGTCTTTTCCGTAGTTGAACATAAACTGAGTCTTGTTATTTGATTTGCAAGACCGTAAAGATGAGGGAATTATTGATTTTTTCCAAGGAAACGATGTGATTGAGCTTCTTTTGCATCAAAACCTCTGACAAAACTATTGACTTTGGCTTCACTATAGCTCGAAGTAGTAAAAACCAAAGCCAATAGCTAAATAACTACGGTTTTTTAATTATTTTTTCCGTAGTCATATATTCCCCTTGAACAATAGTGACATAATAAACTCCAGGAATTAGTTTATCCAAATGAATCATTCCTTTTGTATTAAAAACCCTTTCATCATAAATCGTTTGGCCCATTAGGTTTCTAATTATAATTTCAATTTCACTGTTTATTGTTTCGTTCTCTAAAAGAAATTGAATTGAATTTTCAAATGGGTTTGGGAAAAATGTAAGATGTTGTTCTTTGCTTGGTTGATCCAATAGACTCACTGGTTGATCAGAAAGCTTAACGATCCAAAAGTCATTCCCTCCTTTATTATCATTTACATCACCATTGTTAGAAGTAGATTCTCCGACCAGTAGATATCCATTATTACCAATGAGTTGAAAATCATTGGCTATTTCATCTCCCGATCCTCCCAAGTTTTTTTGTTCAATTAAGTTTCCATCTTCATCAGCTTTTACGAGCCACATATCTAGCCCTCCATTATTACTGGAAAGATCATTATCTGAGGACTTACTAAAACCAACAAAAATATAGTTATTATCAGCAGTTTGATGGACAGATTGAATAGCATCTGCTCCGGTTCCTCCATAGTTCTTTTCCCATTCCAATAATCCACTAGGGTCTAATTTAATCGCCCAGAAGTCGAGAAATCCGTTATTATTTGTTGGGGTTCCTGTTATAGAATTCGAGTGGCCTACAGCCATGTACCCTCCATCATTCGTTTGGATTGCACTATATAATCTATCCCCAGAATTTCCACCGAAATTACTTGCCCATTCTATGTTGCCTTGAGCACTAATTTTTATAATCCAGAAGTCAAGCGTAGCTCCAACCCCAGTCCCATTATTACCAGATACATCTATATCAGTAGACATAGAATTAGCTCCAACAATATACCCACCGTCATCCGTTTGCTCAATAGACTCTGCATAATCTACATGAGTTCCACCAAAATTGTTCTCCCATTCTATTTCTCCCTGAGCATCTAATTTTACCACCCAAACATCACTCCCTCCATTATTATCACCAATATCAGAATCCGCCCAGGACGCCGAGCCTGTAACTATAAAACCTCCTTCTATTGTCTGTTGAATGGAATTTAGGTGATCTACACCCGTTCCTCCATAATTTTTTTCCCATTCTAATTCTCCTACAGCATCTAGCTTAATAACCCAAAAATCTGAGTAGCCATAGTTTGCTCCAACAAACCCATCACTAGACTGACTGCTTCCAGCCACAATATATCCTCCATCAGTTGTAGCTTGGATTGAATTTGCAACATCCTCTTTAGTCCCTCCATAAGTTTTCTCCCATTCCAATTCTCCATTAGCACCAACTTTAATAACCCAAAAATCTTTATCGCCAGAATTTTGACTAATGTCTTGGTCATCAGAAAGCGTCCAACCTGCAATTGCATATCCTCCGTCTAGAGAAAGTGCCACAGCGGAGGCTTCTTCATCAGAAGATCCTCCAAAATTCTTTTCCCATTCTATCTGATATTGCGCAACCATCGACGTATTTATCATGAAAAGAAAAGCAAATAAAAATTGGGCACACTTTGTTAATGTCTTTTTCATCTCTTAAGATTTTTTAGGTTAGGAATAAGGTGTTTTACTTGTCAATTGTAAACCTAACCAATTTTCAAATTGACCAAAAGTCCCATTGTGTGCATGGTTCTTATTACTGTTTGAATGGGGCGTAAAACTTTCTTAAGAATGACTAATTCTGATTGTCGAGTGGTTGCCATAACTGAGTAGTTACATATATTTCACACCAACTCCCTCACCCGCTCCTTCAAAACCGGCAACACCACCTCTCCAAACCACCTATTCTTTGCCTGCCAAATATTATTCCTCGGCGAAGGATGTGGCAATGGAAAAAACGCGGGCAGGTATTCTTCAAAATTTCTAACCGTCTCTGTCAAGTTCTTTTTGCGTTTTTTACCGAGGTAATATTTCTGAGCGTAGGCCCCGATGAGTAGATATAGTTTTATGTCTGGCATTTTAGTGATGAGTTGTTCGTGCCATAAGGGGGCGCACTCTTTTCGAGGTGGGAGGTCTCCACTTTTTCCAGTTCCGGGGTAGCAAAATCCCATGGGTACAATTCCAAAGAGGTCGGTGTCATAGAAAGCTTCGTCGTTTACGCCGAGCCAGTTGCGGAGGTTTTTTCCGCTTTTGTCATTCCACGGAATACCCGTGTTATGAACGATTCGTCCAGGGGCTTGTCCGACGACTAGTATCTTGGATTTCTTACTCGCGGAGAGTACGGGATTTGCGCCGTATGGGAGATTCTTTTCACATTCTTGACAGGCGCGGATCTGTTTTAGGAGATTTTGCATGTAGGTGAAGGTAGGGCTTTTGGATAACATGTTGCATTGTGTTCAGCCCTATTTCATATGATTTGTGTCTGTGGCCTGGAGTTGCGACTCCAGGCTGAAGGGGTTTGACTCCTCCAGAGTCTTATGTGAGATGATGTGCAAGGAACCATTATTTATAATCTCTTTTTTCCGATCCTTTCTAAATTCTCTCTTTGCGAATTACTCCCTTTAAAAAAGGTTGGTGTTACTTTTGGACCTTGAAATATTCCTTATTCTCCTCTTACTAAGCTCACCCCTCTCACGAAGTCATACAAAGTCAATCCGCGTAGTTCATAATGTGCAAGCCAAAAAGCTTGTAATGCATTCACATAGGATTGTCTGGCAGAATTCTGCGCTTGCAAGGCCAGATTCAATTCTGTAACTCCAATTTTTCCAATTAGATAGCGCTTCCTTGTGATTTCTTCTCTTTTCTGAGAAACCTCATAAGCTCGTAATGCCAATGCCACTTGTTCTCGAACCAAGTTAAATTGATTCACTCTTAAAATTACTTGTTGATCTACATTTATGCGTTCCTGTTCAACTCTCATTCGTTCCAATTCCTGATTCGATTCTGCAATATCCATTCGAGCTTGTGTTTTCCCCCAATCTGCAATAGGTACTTGAAAACCTAATGTTATAAATTCTGAGTCCTGGGGATCTTTGTAGGCCTCCCCAAAGTCTTCGGCATTCTGAGTTAAACCAACTCTTGCAAATAAATTAGCTTGAAAACCGGTAGTCCCTCTAACCTCGTCCACGTCTTGTTCCGCCTCTAAAAGCCTTCGCTGAAATTCAAAAGATTTGCTTCGATTGTTCCTTGCCAACTTTAGCGCTTCTTCTTCATTCAAAATGTACAAGGGTAATTCTGTTGGAGGAATTAAATCGAAGATAACGGATTCTTTGATACCGAAGTAATTACGAAGTGCTTCTGTGGCCGTTTGCAATTGTAATGTTGTAGAAGAAAGCCTTGCGTTTGCATTCATAGAACTTAATTCTATTTGTAACAAATCCGTTTCTGCGATACGACCTACCGAAAAACGACCTTTTGAAATTTCATACAATGAATCTGCATTTAACTTTTCCTCTTGAGCAGCCTCTAATGTCAATTGTGAAGCAAACACATCAAAGTACAACCTTGCCACATCCAAGGATATAGATTCCATTTCTTCCGCAAATTGCCGAGTCGCCTCAGAGTAACGAATGGGGGCTAATTCTCGATCCCATTTCATTCTATTGAATCCAAATAGAGGTTGTTCAAGGCCAACAAAGATCATATCAGAAGCAAACTGGCTGGTAGCTTCTCGACCATCTAAAGCAAAATTATAAAAGTAATCCAATCCTGTTCCAACGAATACCGTTCCTCCAGTCTTAGAAATGTCTTGCTCTAAACGTAGCCCTAAACTTGAACCAATGGAAGCTGAACGAAGGAAAACTTGCTCTCCATTATCCAATGTATTTTTAACATTGGATCGTCGAACATCTGGTATAGTTCCATTCAAGGTAATTTGGGGTCTATAATTTGCCATGGTCGAGCGAAAAATGGATCGACTTGTCGTCCAACTCGTCTTCGCCAACTGGGACGAAGGACTTTGCTTCTGCCCTTTTGCAATGGCTTCATCTAAGGTTAATTTTATCGTTTCTTGTGCATCAACTCCAAATGTATAACAACATAAACACAAACAGAAGATTACTTTTATAAATGACATGTAATATTTTTGTTTTTCATTAGACATAAATAGAAAAGAACACACCGAATCAATCGCTCCTCAAGGCCTTAATAGGATCTTCATAAGCAGCTTTCCTAGCTGGAAAAATCCCAAAGACCAAACCGACGAAAGCCGCTACGCCGAAAGACAAAACAATAGACCAGGTCGACACTACTGTTGGGATGTCAGCCTTTGCAGCGACAACATGAGCGGCAATAATCCCAAGAAAGATCCCCAACAAGCCTCCAGCTAAACTGATAAAAACAGCTTCAAATAAAAACTGATAAATAATATCAATCCTATTCGCACCCAGAGAGCGACGAACTCCGATTTCTTTGATTCTTTCTAAAACAGAAGCCAGCATAATATTCATAATACCAATCCCTCCAACTAACAATGAGATTCCGGCAATAACCGCTAATACGATATTGAAAGTTTCTTGGGTTTTTTGTTGCTGTTGCAATAGTAATTCTGGTACTTGGATTTCGTAATCTACGACATCGTTATGTCGGCGCTTTAAAATTCTAGCAGCTAAGTCGGCTGCGGATTGCAAGGTGCTACTTTCTTTCAATCGAAGCACCACTCTATCCAGCTGATGGTAGTTGCCATCATCCTGATCATCCTCATCGTCCCAATCGCTTTGCTTGATGTCTCCCTTACTGTAATAAGCTCTATTTTCAAAACGTAAGAGCGCTGTTGACACAGGGATATAGACATCTGAATTATAATCTCGGATACCTAGGTTTTCTAAGTTTTCTTTAGTGGCTACTCGCTTTTCCAAGATGCCAACAATGGTTAGCCAAGTATTGCCACACTTTATTTTTTGCCCGACAGGGTCTTCCTCACTAA
>CAZDTI010000071.1:0-26378 GCA_964508085.1 uncultured Saprospiraceae bacterium
TTTTGACGATTTAGAAGAAGGCAGTTTGGTTAATAATACGGCAAGTATTTATTTTGATTCTAATCCACCTATCGTTACGAATACCACTCAAAACCAAATCGTGTCCTCTTTTGATTTGGATCAGGATGGTTCCTTGATTTGGCTTGATTGTGATGATAATGATCCTACGGTCTTTCCTGCCGCAATGGAAATTCCTAACAACGGAATAGACGAAGATTGTGATGGGGCAGACTTACTAAGCGGCAGTAAGGAAGTAGAAGAGGATCAACTTTTAGTTTTTCCCAATCCAGTAAAAGACAAACTGACCATTTTAAATTCAGAAGAAGGTAATGCAGATTTGTTTGTATACAACGTTCATGGTAAGTTAATTTATCATGCAAACATTGAGGGAGAATCTATTGTGGATTTCGGTGACTATCCAGAAGGACTGTACATGGTTCATGTAAATAGCAACAATAAAAATCAAGTTTTCAAAGTGGTCTTTCAAAAGTAAGTTTTTGATTTTGTGTTTCTTCTGTCTAACATAAAGGAATGACAAATGGCCAATGCAGTACCTCGCATTGGCCATCTGTAGCTAGACCCCACGCAGCTGTCAATCTGCTTTTATTGAATCAGTGATATTTTAAACATTGCATTTCCTTCTGCAGTCGTTAATTTAATGAGATAGAGACCTGTCGGGTACCCTTCCAATGAAATAGAAAAATTATCCAGTTGTTGCTTTTCAACATACTTAATTACTTTTCCATTTGCAGTGACAACACTTACTGAGCCCGTTACGGAGGCATCCATCCCTTGGATATTTACAATTCCAGTAGTAGGGTTGGGAGATAGCGTGAAATTAGAGCTGAGGTCTGGTTCATTGGTATTTACCATTGCTTCAACAACGGCAGTGGTCGTTGAGGAACAACCATTGGCGTCTGTTATAACCACAACATAATTTCCCGCTTCCAGATTACTCAACGTATTGGTATTCACACCAGGGAAATCGGCCCATTCAAAATCATAGTCTGGGGTACCTCCTGTCACATCAATGGTGGCAGAACCATCTCCAGCCATGCCAATATCTGGAGTCGTGGTTGCTACCGCACCAATTGCTGAAGGCTCACCGACTGAAATTGTCGAAATTATACTACTCCCAGAATCATCAAGAATTGTAACAGCGTAGTCTCCCGCTGATACGTTAGACAATACATTGCCCGGATTTGATTGAAAAACACTCCATTGATACGAGTAACCACCTGTCCCTCCGGATGCGGTAACCTCTATTGTCCCATCGTTTCCACCCGAACAACTAATAGAAGAAGTGACTTCAATATTAGCGACTAGAATCTCTTGGTTAGGATTGTATTCCAATACGGTGAGGGTTCCAAGATCCCTTGACGAGATAATCAGGTATTCTTCGCTCAAGGTGAGTTGGCCATTTATATTGCTCAGTTGAGACTGAAGCTCCATAGTTTCAATATCAAAAATTGTCACTTCATTATATCCACCGAAAGCAACAATCTGTGTGTTAGCTACTGGTTGGGAAAATCCATTAAAGTCATCATTTTCCCAACTAACAATACCCGTTGCTGCATCTGCTCTAAGATATTGATCATTGGAAGCGATGTATAATTGACCATTGAACAAACAAGGGGAAGAGCGAAATGATCCGTAATCATTGCTGAGCAGAGACCAATTAATTTCTTTCGTATCAAGATCCAATGCATGTACGTAGCCCGCTGAAGTCAATATGATTTGATGGTTAGCGGTATCGATTACTGGGCTTGCATCCATCGACCATCCTGACCAGTTAAATGGAATATCATCTTCCGTTAACTCATAAAAGAGGCCCCCATTAGACAAGTTGAGTGCTGAAAAAGTTTCGGCATAACCGTAAATGGTATCTTGATAAATGGCCGGATTCCAGCCATCATAATTATCATTGCCTACATCATAAGTCCAGAGTTGTTCCCCTGAAAAAGCATCATATGCACCAATCGTGGAAGAGTAATATCCTTCAATAATATATACAATCCCTGAATTGACAATTGGCCCAGTCAAATCGGTCCACTGAACGGAATAAGGCGTTTCCCATATGAGATCACCCGTTACTAAATCATAACAGGCCAGGCTACTACTTGAATGGCTACCTTTCTGAACATAGATGTTGCCATAGGAATAAGCAGGGGAGGATAAATCGTCCTGAAGATCAAAAGTGTACTCCCATATCTCGTCACCGGAATGTAAGTCAATACACCTAAGTTGTTCTGAATCGAAACCAGAAAAAGAGTTGCTGCCATAGACTAAATAATCTTCAACAACAATTGCTCTCGTGATTTGCGAGAAGCCACCAGTTGAATGGTCCTTTTCATATTTAACTGTTGCTGGAAAAGTGAATGTAGATTGACTGTTAGCAGAGGTATTAAACAAATCGGACGCGAAGAAATTCCAGTTCCCAGCGCTTTCTTCAATGATGTTAAACGTATAACTAGAAACTTCCCCCCAGTTACCCAGCACATCCCTGGCTCTAAAATAGAGGGTATGATCTCCATAGCTTAGACTAGTCGTATTTATTGTCAATTCAAAATCTTCATCTACTTCATCAAAAGTTTCATCTAGTGCTTCCAATGAGATACCCACCCCCTGTCCAGGAGCACTATCAAGCCCATATTCGATATAGGCGATGTGAGTCACTGCAATAAGAGATTGATCTGAAGCAGTACCTGAGATAGAAAAAGGTGCTCCCTGAAATATTTCTGTTTGAGCACTTAGACCGTTTATAGTTGGTCCTATATCATCAATACCAGTACCAGTATCAAATGACCAGGTAAAATTATCCATTGTCCCATCTCCAATGGCATTAAAATTCCCATCTAAAGGATTTCCTATTTCATCGGAGGAGGTATGAAAAATGGTAACGGAGATCTCGCTATTACTCGTCCAGAAAGTTGAAGGGGTCAAGGTCAGTTCATTGTTCCCCTCATCATAAGTGGAAGTGTAAGGCAGTAAATTATTCGAAGCATCTTTCACTTCAATAGTGCTAAGTGTTGCATCATCCATTGCTTCAGAAAACTTAATGGCTATAGTCGAATTGGTAGAGATGAGTTGAGCATCCTCAAGAGGAGTAAAGTTTTTGACCGTTGGCAAAACGATGTCAAGGAATTCCGGAACGACTTTGTATTCAAATACACCATACAATCCACCAGCAATTATCTCCATATGCCTGTCCTGATCAATATCTTCTACGATTAGGTTTTCGCGTTTGGAAAAAGAAAAAGAACTGGAATGAACAATCTCCCCTGCGAGTATAAGGCTGTCTACTGCATTGTTATAAACAAGTATGCGATCTGTCAGAATCACCACTTCTTTTTGAGGAGTTTGATCCAGATTGTCAAATTTTATTTTCCTTACGCTTCCATTATTGTTATTTCCCAACAGGGTGTAAGTACTTAAAGGATTACTCGTTTCATAATCCAGGCTTTTTAGCTGGCCTGCTGAGGAGCTAAAATAGACTTTGTTGGAACCACTAGCCTCCAGATCATCAATATGAAAAGTATAAAAATTTCCTGAACCTAAGCTAAATTGCTTTTCTAAAAGGAAATCATCAAGGCCATACACCGAAACAATGGAGCCGGATAAAAAGGCAATCTCATTTTCCGTATCGAAATCAAAATCTCCAATTTGATACTCAAAGGCCGAGGAGACTGAGGAGGTAGGAGCAGACCATATCTCCGTTAATATGTTTTGATGAAACTCATGAATTTTTAAGGAGCCATTGGTATGAAGTGTAATAAGTACTGGAGGTTCATTAGGATTGAGATAGGCAAACTCACCTGTTTTAATATACTCTGAAAAGAAACTAACATCGATAACCATATTCCCTGTTGTTTCATTAAAGATATACACCCTGCTGTCAACCAAATACAATAGATAGGTCGTTTCATCATACCGAATCATAGAATAAGCTTCCACTTCGTTAAAGGAATTGACTTCTTCTGGCTCCTTAAGTATTGTTTTGGTCAGCCCGTCATAAACGGCCACCACACCTCCGTCATAGCCACTATTGGAAGAAACACTGCCCACTATTAAATCGGTACCTTCATCATCCCCATCAAAATTTCCAGTATTGACCAACATCCCTTCTGACAGATCAAGACTTACCCACTTATTAGTCAATAAGAAAGGATCATAAACCACCAGCAAATCTTCAGAAGAGGTGATGTGTCCACAGCTGTAAATATGCTCTATCTGACCATCGTTATCAAAATCTCCAAAGGTTAATCCTGCAAGCCCCGAGTTTTCAATGGGCTTATTATAAAGCAAAATATGAGAGACCGCATCATAACTTTGAATTCCTTCAAATTGACTATCATTCCCTATAAAAATTTCAAAATTACCGTCGCCATCCGGGTCTTCCACTTTAAGTAAATCAATAGAAGAAGAGGTTTCAAACTCCCATATAGGAGAAGAGAGGACCGCATCAAAGCCTTTTACAAAAGAATAATTTTCTGCTCCATAGATTAACTGAATTCCATCCGAATCTATATCCTGTAAATAAATTTGATCACCAAAGCCACCCAGGAAAGCCCATTCCTCTGATAAATCAGTACCGCTTAGTACATAACCATCTGTAGCCGAAACAATAATTTCAACTGCGGGATCATCATCGACATTACCTATCGCCAAGTCATTACCTGATGAAACTGATTTTTCATACAACAGCCCTCCTGAGGCATCCAAAAGAGAAACTTTGCTGTTGGTAAGAACTATAATTTCAGGGGCGTTATCCCCATTGGTATCCGAAATATGAAATTTTCTCCCAGAGGATGGAACAGGGATCGCCTCTTCAATCGTCAATGAATTTAAATCCATGACCAAAATCTCGTCCTCATCGGTGAGCACAAATAATTTTTCTCCTCCAAAAGCATTGATATTAAAAACTTCCATCCATTCAACTCTCCAATCATATATTGAAGAAATGGTGGAAGCCTCATAAGTCTCGTTTTGATAGTCCAATACTTTTATCACAGAACGTTGGTTGTAAGTACCTCCATAAATGACTTCAGGAGTACCGTCTCCATCTACGTCATAGCTGATCATGTTAGAATCCCCCATATAGTCAAAGTCAGGAACATACTTCCACGACAGGTTGGCAAAATCATTTTGAGCAAATGCGAAAACGAAAAATGAAAGGAATAAAAGAGTAGTAGTTGCTTTTTTCATGCTTTAATATTTGTACTGTAAAAGAGCAGAGCTTATTAGTTCAATATTCACTCTATTAAGCATGGTAGCATAAATACTACGGCTTTTTATAGTCCACTTTTAATTTTATACTTCTTCTGTAAAATACTCATTATGCTAAGGCATAACTCCGTTTTTTCAGAATCGTCTAAAATCAAAATTGACACTCTAAAAATACCGAATTACTTATTCTACAATGCTTAAGCGAAGCTAACAATGCTATTTTATAGTAGGGTTATATGATGAATTTATTAGTCAAATATATGAATAAATTTTTAGTTCCCTCTCCTAAAAGAGTCCGGAATAACAACAATTAATTCGCGACTTAGCCAAAGCACCAACTCACGCTACAACAAAAGCAATCAACACCATCAATAATTAGTCCTTTAAACCTTAATCCTCATTACCCTCCCCTACAACTCCATCTCCCGCATACTATCGACCCGGTTTCTTTCCAAAAACGCATCTATTGTTTCAAAGTGTTCAATTACCCGTTTATCCTTAAACTCAAACACCTTCTGAGACAGTCCCTGCAAAAAATCCCGGTCGTGAGAAACCAAAATCAGCGTCCCATCAAACTCCTGCAAAGCACCCTTTAGGATGTCCTTAGATTTGATATCCAGGTGATTCGTCGGCTCATCCAGAATCAGAAAGTTCACAGGTTCCAATAAGAGTTTCACCATCGCCAAACGCGTACGCTCCCCTCCAGATAAGACAGACACTTTTTTGTCTATATCATCACCACTAAACATAAAACGACCGAGCATATTTTTCAACTGCATTCGGATTTCGCCTTTAGCTACTTCATCCACTGTTTGAAAAACGGTAAGTTCAGGATCGAGCAGAGAAGCCTGGTTTTGTGCAAAATACCCTACTTCAATATTGTGACCAAGTTGACAATCGCCTTCAAATTCTATCTCGCCCATGATCGCTTTTATCATCGTAGATTTCCCCTCTCCGTTTCGACCTACAAAAGAGACTTTCTCTCCACGTTCTATGGTCAGATCCGCTCCGTTGAAAACCACATGATCGCCATAGCTCTTGGAGAGGCTCTTTGCAATCACTGGATAATCACCGGATCTTTTACAACTTGGAAATTTCAGTTTGAGCGCTGAGTTATCCAATTCATCCACCTGAACGATTTCCATTTTTTCCAGCATCCGCTCCATGGAACGAACTTGTTTGGTCTTCGAAAAGGTTCCTTTGAAACGTTCTATAAATCGTTGGCTTTCGGCAATTTCTTTTTGCTGTTCTTTAAATGCTTTCAACTGATGTTCCCGTCGATCAAGACGCAAAGTGAGGTAATGCGAGTAGTTGGCTTTATAGTCATAGATCCGTCCCATGGTCACTTCAATGGTTCGATTGGTAATGTTGTCAATGAATGCTTTGTCGTGCGAAATGACGAGAACCGCTTTGGCTTTATTTATTAAAAAGTTTTCCAACCAGACGACCGATTCAATATCAATGTGGTTTGTTGGCTCATCGAGCAGAATAAGATCTGGCTTTTGTAACAATATTTTTGCAAGTTCGATTCGCATTCTCCAACCGCCACTGAATTCAGAAGTTGGCCGTTGAAAGTCTGCTCTTTTGAAACCCAGTCCTAACAGTGTCTTTTCAACTTCCGCATCGTAGTTTACTTCCTCCATGGCGTAGTAAATTTCGCCCAGTTCCGTCACCTTATCTATAATGCCCATATACTCCGCCGATTCGTAATCTGTCCGAGTTTCCAATTCTTTATTGAGACGTTCCATTTCATCACGCATTTCAAAAACGGTGGAAAATGCTTTTGCCGTTTCTTCAAATACCGTGCAGTTGTCGTCCGTCAAGAGGTGCTGCGGCAGGTAAGCAATGACGGCATCTTTTGGGTGAATGACATTTCCTCGGGTCGGCTTCTCTTCTCCTGCTATGATTTTCATCATAGTGGATTTTCCTGCTCCGTTTTTTCCCATCAAAGCTATTTTGTCGCCTTCATTAATAATGAAATTGACGTCAGCGAATAGTGTTTTTCCAGTGAATTCTACGGCGATGTTGTCTATGGAGATCATTTATTGATTTTTTTTTTTTGAGGGGCAAAAGTAAGGAACTTCAAGCACAACCTCAACTGCAACTCTCTTGATTCGCAGGTTTATGGATTCGTCTGGAGTTGCGACTTCTTGTCTTTGTTCGACTCCTCCAGAGTCTTACCTGGGAAATGTAGCTATTCACCCCGAGCGGCGGCTCGGGGTGAATAGAGGTTTGACTCCTGGCCGAGTCTTGTGCGTGGGACGTCTTTTTTCGAACCTCGAGCGCTGGCTTAGAGTGAATAAGAGTTTGCCCCCCTGCCCGAGTCTTGCACATGGGGCATTTTTTTCGAGCCTCGAGTGGTAGCTTGGAGCGAATAAATAAGTGTTCGCCCCCTGCCCGAATCTTGTGAAGAGGACGAACTTTTAGAATTTAATTTACCGTTTGGGTCTAGGAGGAATATTCAATAAATGGTGTCCAAGTTAAAAGTGCAAAACATAACAACTTAATATTAAAGGCTTTGCGCGCTCAGCGAACTTTGCGCTCACTAAAAAACAAAGACTCCCAACTAGGAACTAAGTGCCTTTAGATTTAGACCAGCCCGACTGCGTCAGCGGGCGGGTTTCCATTCCAATTTTAATTTACTCCTTATTCATCCCGCGAACTAAGCGCCTTGAAGTTGAAGTTGAGCTTGCCTTCAGGGTTGCGCTTGAGGTTGAAAAGTGATTGCGCTAGAGGTTGAAAACCTTCTTAAAACTGCCCTTTCTGCATCAACCTCATCAGACCAAGCACAATCGTAATCACTGGTACCGCATAGGTGCGGGCGAAGGACCTAAAGGTCAGTCCTTTGAAGCTGAATTTATTTCGCCATAAGGCACTGAAGAGCATGTAGATTCCGAGGAGGACGATTATGATGCCGGGTAATTTTTCCATATTATATTTTTTGCCCATAGCTGCTGCTATGAGCTAGTGGTGGTTTGACTCCTGCCGGAGTCTTGCACGCGTTTTTTTTCTCTACCCCGAGATGCGACTTGGGATGAAGAATGGTTCGACTCCTGCCGGAGTCTTGCACGTGAACTTTCTTTTGATAGAAGCATTTACAACGCCAAAATTAAAAGATGGTTCTTGATGAAGGCTTCGGAATTGTTCGCTGCCTGACCTTTCGTAGTGATTCTGGGTTTAGTGGCTAAATCGGTACCTAGGGATAAGATTTATGACTTTCGGAGATAATGGTGCCGCTCCTAGGGAGTTTAGGAAGTGAACAAATCAAGCCTTATCATTGTCTGATAACATTTATGATTTTATTAAAACTTCCTGCCTTCTTTTTTTGTATTTTTGTCGGTCTAAGCAGCTGAATAATACCATCAATAAAATCAACTCTGATCATGAAACCATTCTTCCGCTCCCCCCTATCACTTCTACTTTTACTAACACCACTTTTACTACAGTCTCAAGCAATAAAAGAGGAAACGGATAATGCGGTAGTGGAAATCTCCAAGACAAGCCTTTTCGATCATCTTTACCAAATGGAAGGCAATGCAACACTCAAGATTAATACCAATATCAAAAAGTTAATACGGGATAAGATGGCTGAGGTTTATCAGGAAGCGGATATTCAATTTCCCGGAAGACAAAATAAAGAAGCATTGTTAGAATTACCTGCCAAAATAAAGACACGGGGTAATATGCGCAAAAAAGTAAGCTATCTTCCACCCGTAAAAATCGACTTCGGAAAATCAGCCTTGGACTCCTGTGGCTTCTTAAGAATGGATGATCTAAAAATCGTTTTCCCAGCTGGATCGGATCGGAGATATCAACAATTATTATATAAAGAATTCTTACTCTATGAAATCTACGCCTTAATTGATTCCAACTACATGAGGACAAAATTAACAGACATCTCCATTTCCTGGAAAGGGAAGGAAAGATTTCAATTCACTGGTTTTCTTATCGAAGATAAAAAAGAATATGCTCGTAGAAAAAATCTGCACGTGATTGAAAAAGGAAAGTTGGCTGCGGCGGCATTAGATCAACCTTGTTTTCTCAAAATGTTGTTCTTTCAATACATGATCGCCAACACCGATTGGGGCGTAGACGCTCGTCATAACTTTGAGATGGTCAAACTCCCCGATTGCAAACGAGCCATTGCAATGCCTTATGACTTTGATTATGCTGGTTTCGTTGGGCAAAGTTATGCAACGGCTGATCCTCGACTTGGTATAGAAAACGTTCACGAGCGTTTCTTTTATCCACATTATAAAATGGAAGAAACAGCGTTTGAAGAAATGGCGGCCTATTACATTTCTGTTGAGAAAGAAATTTATGCGATTTGTGAAAACGCAACTTACATGGAGCTAAAAACCAGAAACCAATGTATTGAATATATCAGAGGCTTTTTTGAAGCTTTGAAAGAGGGAAAAAAGATGCGGGAGCAGATGGTGAAGGAATGAGTTACACTATATGTGCAATATGGAAACCACTGTGTGTTTTATAATAGTAGAATTCCCACCTCTTTATAATTATGAGGCATCGTCCTGTAGAATTATTCTTTAACTTTGAAATAAAAATGCACGCAGAAATATTAAAAAAATCATTCGACAGATATTACAATGCTCCTATTGAGGCCTGGCAAAGGTTTGCCTCTTTATGTGAAGAAGTTGAATTTAGCAAAAATGAAGTTATAAAACAGCCTCATACAACGGCAAGGCATGGTTACTTTTTATTAGAGGGTTCTGTAGGCTTATTTGTTTGGAAAGAAAAGAATGTTGCGTGCATTGATTTACATTTAGATTTTAACTTTTTTGCAGATGACCTTTCATTATTTTCTGGCAAACCTTCACCGGTAGAAATCATTGCTTTAGAAAAAACTAAGGCTCTTCGAATGAATAAATCCAATATTGAAATTCTCAAAAACACACCTATTGGAGCTAAGTTATTTCTTGCTGGTGAACAAAATACTAATTCTGAAATTCAAAATCAGAAAATTGAAAGTATGACACTAACCGCTGAAGAACGGTACACCAACCTCGTGGAAAATAATCCTCAAATAATACAGCGAATCTCTCAAAAACACATTGCCTCCTATTTAGGAATTACACCTCAAAGCCTAAGCAGGATAAGAAAAAAACTACTCCGAAATAGTTAATTAAATTTCAAGCCTAAACTTCAAAATAAGCATTCAAAGACGATAGAACTAAGTTAACATAGGGTAACTTTTTTTAGAATCTGGGCTCCTACCTTTGTAGTATTATTTCAATTTATACAAAAGTAATATGTCTACAACCCTGAAGTTTCTATTAATTCTTAATGCATTATTGTTCTCCAATTTCATTACAGCACAAGATTCTAATAAAATAGCCTATTCGAAATTCCCTTTAAAAATTGCGCTCGGCAATCATGCAGTAGGGTTTCCATACCAAAATGCTTTTGTATCCTTTAATCCAATTTTCTCTGTTGGAACAGAAAGGGGAATAAATAAAAACCAAAAACATCATCTATTTGTATCATCCAATTTAGGATTTATCAGAAATAAGGTAATCGGAAATACCTTAACGATAGATCTTGGCTTGGGCTATAGATACACTCACCGAGTAGGACCATTTATTGAAGCCAGTATAAGTTTAGGGGTATTGGATCAATTTCATCCAAGAGATATTTACACGCTAAATTCAACAGATCACAGTTACGAAAAAAGTACAGACACAGGTAAGCTTGCTTCTTTAGTAGGATTTAAAACCGGCATTGGATATGATTTTTCTAAGAGATCTAAGCTTCCAATTAGAATAGGACTGAGCCATATTTTTTTTATACAATCGCCTTATTTCGATCTGAAGAATTTTCCAATAATGCCACAATCAACAACAACTATTTCAGTAACTTATAAATTTAAAAAAGTATGAAATCCATAACCGTAGCAATACTAACACTAGTTCTACTTATAGCATCCTGTGCTGAAGAAAACATTACACTAGATAATGATATTAGCTGTATGACCAATTATCAAGATCACACTAATGCAACATCTTTTCAAGCTTTAGTCGATAAATACGCTATTGATGGTTTTGTAGGCATGACATTACTAGTCGACAATCCGACAGATGGATTATGGATCGGTTCGTCTGGTTATGCAAGCATTGAAGAAAATACAAAAATGAATCCTTGCCACATACATCATACTGCAAGTTTGTATAAGACTTATGTTGCTACTATGGTAATGCAATTGGTAGCAGAAAATAAAATAAGTCTTGATGATAAATTATCCAATTATCTCAGTGCAGATATTGCGAACAAACTTCCTAACGGAAATTCAGTCAGCATCAAAAATCTATTGCAGCATCGTTCAGGGATTCCGGATATATTTGAAATAGAATTTATTACAGACTTCTTTAACAATCCGACAAAACAATATGCCATTGAAGAATTACTCGAATATATTTATAACAAGAATCCATTGTCAGATGTCGATACAGAATTCCATTATTCTGATGCTAACTTTTCATTGCTAACTTTAGTTATCGAAAAAGTTGAGGGTAATTTTTCCGAGGCACTAAAAAGTAGAATTTTTGAAGCGTTAGATTTAAAAGACAGTTACTTTTTAGAGGACATAAATCAATTGCCTGTGGGCGTAGCTAATAGTTACTGGGATCGATATGGTGATGGCAAAATTGAGAACAATTCAGATGTACAAATCGCTTTAACAACTGGGTTAAGAGGCTCAGATGGAATAATAACAACGGCTGAAGATTTAAAAATATTTATGCAAGCCTTGGTAAATGGTGACTTGGTATCCGATATAGCACAAATGACTAATTTTCTAGACGTACCAACCGAAGTACAAGAAAACAGAGTCTATTCTGGATATGGAATGGGACTAATGAGGGTAAATATAAGTGGCGAAGAATGGTATGGGCACTTTGGGAACCAAATTGGCTCAGGAGCAATACTCCTTTACAATGCTAAAAACGATATGACTATTGTAGCCTTACAAAATACTGGAACTTTCTTTTCGGATGATATAAAACAAAAATTCTTCTATCAACTTTTGAACGACATTGAGCTAATTGTATTTTAAAGTAAAATAAATATACCCATTACGAAGTTGAGTTGGACCAAAATACTTCGTAATGGGATTTCTATTCACATCCTACTCCTTCGGAATCACCTCAATCTCCGCCACCATAAAATTCGCAATCACAAAAGCAATTACAGCTATCACAATTCCGATCATAAAGATGTTGTAAGAATACCTCAGGTACTTATATTTTTTAGCCAATACAACACCCAGGAAATAAATATCATCGATCAAACTTGAGTATAAATAATCCGCATTACTCATCAGTTGATTCATTCCCCAGTGGTAATCCTCTCTGTTCATTTTATGGAAATTACCAAAGAAGAGAAGGTTCGTTCGGTGGTTCTCTATATCTTCTCGAGTGAATAAACCAGGAGTTACCGTTGGCCGAATGGAGATGATGGAATAAACAATGGAAACCAGATTCACTACCAGCAAAATAAGCGTAGGAACTATCAGGTGTGGATTGGTGTCCAACTTCTGCATTAATCCACCCAACAAGATGGAGATGATAATTGAATTAACAGAGATCATAATATTGGCCTTGCTATCTGCCATGCCACTTAGGTCGAGATGGTTTTTGGAGGTTAGTCTAAACATCGTTTCGATGCCTCGCTCTGGCCGTCCTTCCGCCTTTTGGAGTTTCTTTTTCATCGACTTCAATTCCGCTGCGGTTACACCAAGTACGTTGATCAGACTTTCGTCTATTTCTTTTTGAAATTTAGACTTCTGTTTTTCCAGTTTAGACTGAGTTTTCTCCTTGGCTCTGTTCAAAACAGTCTTTCCATATTCCGTATAAAAGGTCAACCTGGAAACTGCAGCCAAGTTGTGTTCAATCCATTCAATATCTGCATGTGTTTTTCCTTTCAAATGAATTAACTCCTTTCTCTTTGCGGAGGTGTAGCTTTTATAGTGTTCTTTTTTAATGGTAATTTCATTCGCATCCAACAGTACTTCTTCAATTTTATTCGAAGGCTCCACTCCCCTACTGTTCGCCTTGTCTATAGCGTTCAAAATGGTTTCGACTTTATCCTCTCCCCACTTTTCTTCTGTCAAAAAATCACGCGCAATAGCTTGGCTTTTGGCAGTCACTTCTTGATGTCCATCACGATACCCTGTAAACTGAAACCAGGCAGCAATTTGTGCCGCCGCTAGATCCGCTTCACTTAGATTTTCCAACTCCCCAATTTGCTGTACAGCCGCTACAATCAATTTCGCATGCTCGTAATTGTGGTAAGTCAATTCCGCCGAAAGTTGTTGTTGCAAAATCGCAGTAGCTTTTTCTTCGGCTTTTTTAAGTATATTATTCATAATTGGTTCCTTTACTTTTTATTTGAATACGGATGGTGGATCAGGGTTCTCTTATTTCGCGTTAGAGGGAAACCTCACCTACCCTGATCGTACCCTTTTCATCCCCTCTTTCCCCTTACCACCTCATCGTCAAACCTATGGAATTAAATCCAGGATATATTGAAAAGCCCACTTTATCTTTTTTATCTTTTTTCTTATGAAAGTGTGGAATAAAATAACCGATCAATCCGCCAGCAATGTATCCGGTAACTACATCTGTTGGAAAATGTTGTCCACCAGCCACCCGAAAGAAACCAGTTGCCGCTGGGTAAATAGCCGCTATTGTCCACATCACTGGTTTCCATTTACTCTCCGGATAATAGTCACTAAAGACTTTAGCACTGAAAAAAGTCATGGCAGCAACCGTAGAAGTATGACCGGAATAAAAGGAGAGACGGGTATGAAGTCTGGTTTTTAGGTCAATATCTATTTCGGGATTGTAGGCATAAGGTCGAGTTCTTTTTGAAAATTCTTTAGCGAAGGAAGTCGTCATCGCATTGACTAGGAAAACCTCTGCAGTCATTACCCCTATTTGCAAAAAACCACTTTTAGTTTCTTTGTCTGCTAAGTATAAAAAGGGTGCCCCTAAAGAAGTATAAAGAAAAACATCTGAACTAAATCTGGCCGCGGTTGAGTTATACTCTGTTGCTATTTTATCGAAAGATGGCCAAATGTCGTTTTTATCCAATGAATTGATTTGATCTAAGTTTAGTCGATCCTCATTGGCGAATAGATAAATTGCTGCCAACTGCCCGGCCACCGATGTTCCTAATATTGTGGCATCTTTTTTCCAAGATAATTCATAAGGATTTTGAGCTATTCCAAGCTGCAGGAAAGATAAAGTAAATAGTGTAATCAATACCCTCAAACTCATTTTGTTTTTTAACATCTTCTAATTCGTTTTTCGTTTTTAATGAACCTTGTTAGTCATTAAACAGGTTCGTAAGTAAGTGCTTATCTAAAATGCGTGTCCGATACCAAGAACGAACTGTCCGCCATCTCCATTTAATACTTTATTATAAGTTAAAGAAAGAATCGCTACATTGAGTGGCACTAACCAAATACCACCACCTGCGTTGGCATGCCAAGTGTCGGAGTTCTCTCCTCCTACAAATACCCGACCGTAGTCAATACTACCTGTTAGTCCTATACTAAAAGGGAGTATAGAATTTTTGACGGCTCCTAATCCTAAACGTAAATCCGTCAGATGGTAGAAGGTACTCTCGCCACGAAATCGTTCTCCGAAAAAGCCTCTGACATTTTGCTCTTGCCCGATGGAAGGCGTAAAGAAAAAGTCGTAATCTCCACGAATAAATCCGGCCCCTACTCGTGTCGCTAAAACTAAAGCACGTCGAGTACCAAAAGATTTATAGAAGGTAAAGTCAGAATCAAAGGTATTAAAGTTTCTTTCCGAACCTGTTATATTTTTTTGCCAACTGAATTTATTTTTAAATTGAAAACCATCTCTTGGATGAATATCATTGTCGGTGTTTCTAAAATTCAATTCAGATACCACCCCTCCATACCACCGGTCTTCATAGTCTTCAGGACTCAGGCCGTTATCATCTCTACGATCAATAAATTTATCCTTTGTGTCGGTAATCTCTGTGAACTGCACCAGAGGACGGACAGAGAACAGGATGGATTCACTCGCAAAACGCCGCTGTAATCCTAGGTCGAAATATAGCTTACTTTGTTGGACTCTAAAATCGTTAACTTTTCCATCACCGGGAGGAGTATCGTTTCCAATACCGAAGTAATTAAAAGAATAGCCATTATTCCGCAGCGTGGAATTAAAGACCATATCCCATTTTTTAATGGTTTCAAAAAAGACCGCTTCGTAGTTGAGTTCAGCTCCTCCTGTAGCAAAAGAATAATTAAATTTCGCCATGTGTTTTTGTCCTACTGGGAATTTATTAAACTTGTGTACTTTATAGAAAAATATGGCGCCTACTTTAAATCCATCGTCTGTATTGAATCCGACCAAAGGAGCTCCGATCAGATTTCCTTCATCAAATTGTATCCCCAACGACTCATAGATATTGTTCTTAGCGATATTACTGGTTCTATCTTTTCCCTCCGTGCCTTTCTCTACTTTGTTTCCTTTTTTAGTATCGTAAAAAACATCTTTCTTACCGAGGCCAGCCACTTTTGAGACATCAATAAATTCATCCTTTCCAGCACCTCCAACAACGTATACCCGAATACTTTTTCTTACTTCTCCGCTGATGTGAAAAACATCATTGCCCCCCAAACCATAGATATAGACCTCCTTAGATTCCGAAGTTTTGAAAACCCGGTGGTAATAGCGTTCCTTCTTTTCTCCTTTCTTATTCAAGCCATACATATTGATTTCTGTATGCTCATCGTCTTTCCGAATAACTTCAAAATATTCTTTTTTATGCGTTCCTTGCACAATGGATTTTTTAGCCAACTGCATGTAAAACTCTTCTGCAATTTCTTGCAAATGATCCCGTCTGTATTTCAAAGTCGTTGCCACTTGATCTCCTGTTAGGTCAAAAACTTTTGCCGGTAAGAAACTAAGCGCATCAGCTATTAAATCATCCGATACATTTTCCTGAATGTATTTGGCTTCTGCTTTCCAATCTTCCAAGGTCATTTCATTCATAAAGTTATGATCAAAATGACGGGCATTATAATAACTCCACTTAGGGTTACCCAGATCTTCTCCATAGAAAGCCAGCTGACGTACAATAGGATGGTAAGGACGCAATATTTTAAATGCAAAACCATCATAGGAACTATAAGCGTTATCGCGATCTCTTGGCACGGGGCGGTATTCCTTGTACCCTTTATCCGTTTTAGTGACCGTCCAACGCCATTGATCTCCATGCCTGTCTATGTCACCAATGAGCATATCAAAAAGTCGGCTTCTGACTACCCACCGCTGATCAACTCGGTGCTTATGGTTCTTCTCTCTCTTCAAATTCAGGTCAGGCGTTCCAATAAACTTTGTCGCGTTTCCAAAGTTATCTGCTTCTGGCCATTTCTTGGAAGCTCGCTCTTCAACTAAATAAACTTCACCGCCAAACATGTCATTATAGGTCCCTAGTGTTGGTTGTTTAGGAACATAGTATAATCCCGGATTAGTATGGTAAACTTTTGCAGCATCTGCCAAAACCGAAAGTGTTAATGGAGCGAAACAGTGACTCCCTAAGAAAGTCTCACTAAATAAGTAATTCACCACGGGCAACTGATTGAAGGGGTAAGGCACCCCACGTGTTGCGTCCTTGGTAAGCGAACGAATAACATACTCTTTACCATCTACGGATTTGAGACGGAGGGAGTTTGTTTGCTTACCGCCTCCCTTTTTGATCACAGACAACCCTCCTTTAAATGTAGATAAATCTAAGGTTGGGAAATTGTACTTTTCTAAATACATAGAACGTCGGCGCTCTCCTAACATAAAGGTTGCAAACTTACCGAGTGGCACTATTTTCCGAGAAGATGGCGTGGTATACACCGAATCTTTTTTGCTTTCAAATTCCGGAAAGCTACTAGGGATGTCTTCTTTTTTCACGGTTGGAAATGCCCCTTTCATCTTTGAACGGTAAACCATTTTTCCTTTTTCATCATCAGTTGATGCGGTCCAAAATTCTACCCAGGCAGAACCATCTTCATAGAAATCAATCTTTGAAAATCCGCTTTTTCCATAACTAAATTCCGTATCTCCGTCAATTGTCGTAGGCGTCACTTTCTTACCTCCTCCTCCACTCATCACAAAATGCTGTCCTTTATCTTTAAGGTATTGCAAAGAATAATCGCTGGCTCCAGCGAAGATAAACTCTCCGTATTCTTTTGCGGGATGCTCAATAACGTTTGCCAACTCTTCATAATTCCTATTGGGTACATCTTGTTGTAAAATTCCAGCTTTACGTAAAAGTAAAAATGCGGAGCCCACAACTGGTAACGGCACATAAGCTTTTTTGGAAACAGTTGTAATTGGAAACAAGTGATCCTTAACGCTAAAATGACCACCACGTCGTCCCACAGATCTGATGCTATGGTGCGCCGCGAAAACAATGTTCTTATTTTTATTGTCTTTGATCACGTCTTCCACTGCCAGTTCAAAAGCATGACGACTTTTCACTTCACAACCTTCGTTGACATTTGGCTGCTCGTCCCAATCCATCAACCACCATTGGGAGTCAATGATGATAACAACCAACTCTTCATTGATTTCTACCACCTCCGGGCCAGGGCAGGCACCATCCGGGAGGAAATAATTATTCCAATCGTCATCATCTTCGATGTGTTTGTTGAGCGCTGATTCGATATACTTTTCTTGTCGCTTCAATCCTTTGACACCATATTTTCTCCAATCGGAGTTTCCTGGTAGAAAAATCGGTTGTCCTTTAAAATCTTTTAGAATACTCAATTGGGCATCCAATCGTTTTTCCGCCATATCTCGTTCTTCTGGTTCTGATTTGGAAGGCATTCCTTTTGATCCGGTTTGATCTCCTAGAAACAAGACGGTACTATTTTTAGGAGCTTTTTTCAAATGAGCTTCTAATAAGTTTAAGGTTGCATTTTCATTTTCGCTACCCTTCCCGGTATTTCCCACAAGGAACATGCTGTGACTGAGCGCCTGGGATGGTGGATCAACTTTTGCCTCCGTTTTTGCGGTTTGATGCAGTTTATAATTTGCACAAGAACTGATGAAAAACAACAGGACGCAGATGAAAAAAGGCTTATTATAAGAGGTTTTCATTTTTTAATAATTGAAGGTTATGTGTTTTGAAAAACGGGGGAAGCGTGCCTCAAAGATAGACATCTTCGGGGAAATCCAAGGAGGACATATGTTTCATATTAACTACGAAGTAATTAATTTGTCTTAATAATAAATTGAGTACTTGCTAACTTAAGCTACAACAATTTATATACGGCTTCCTGAGAACGAACCTTCTTCCCTTTCTTTTTCACATATTGATTATCTTGAGCCACATTAATGATTCGTGCTTTGCGATTATCTGCTAGTTGCAAGTCTATTATTTTTTTCAATTCTCCAAATACAACGGAATCGTAAATCGGGAAAACAACTTCTACCCTTCTGTCCAAGTTTCGAGTCATCCAATCGGCAGAAGCGAGATACATTTTTTCTTTTCCATCGTTGCCAAAAATATAAACTCTGGCATGTTCTAAAAAGCGATCAATAATACTCACCACTTCTATGTTTTCACTCAGGTCTTTCACACCCGGCACTAAGCAGCACATACCTCGGATGATTAATTTTATTTTAACACCGGCACAACTCGCTTCATATAATTTCTCAATCATTCCTCGATCTTCGAGGCTATTCATTTTCAGAATCATGTAAGCCTTCTTTCCTTTCTTGGCATTGGAGATTTCTTTTTTTACTAATTTCTCAAAACCAGAACGGGTAGAAAAAGGCGAGATCATCAAGTGTTTTGTTTTCGGAATAATGATCTTTCTATTCAACAATTCAAAAACCTGAATGACTTCATCGGCCAAACGTGTATCTGCTGTTAGCAAAGCATGGTCACAATATAACTTTGCGGTTTTTTCATTAAAATTACCCGTACCAATATAAGCATAGTTTTTCAACTTCCGTCTTTCTCTTCTTCTTATCAACAACAACTTGGTATGGACTTTTATTCCTGGAAAGCTATACCGAACAGAAGCGCCCGCCTCTTGCAATTGCTCGCCCCAGTACAAATTTGAACTTTCATCAAAACGAGCTTTTGCTTCAATAAAAGTATTTACCTTTTTACCTTTAGACAAAGCATGTAGCAGTGCTGTAGTGACTTCCGATTTATTGGCTACTCGATATAATGTGATGTGAATTTCTTCCACCTTCGAATCTTCCGCAGCTTCCCAAATCATCTTTGGCACATAGCTGTAGGATTGATAAGGAAAGTGAAGTATGTAATCCTTTTCTTTAATGGCGTTTAAGAGAGAGGGGACTTTTTCCAGTTCCTTATGTTTCTTCGGTGGCATTTTTACATCATGTAATTTGGGATTATTACTAGGATCTGGGAAACCAAAGAAATCTGTAAAATTATGATAGCGCGCGCCCGGAACCATATCGTATTTTGACAGATCAAAAATATTTTTCAATCGTTTTAGAATCGATGCAGGCATATTGTTATCATACAAGAAGCGAGTAGGCAATCCTGTCTTTCGTTTAGCTAGATTCGCTTTTAATCTTTCCATTAGGTTGCCATCAAATTCATCACCCAAATACAATTCAGCATCTCTTGATAGCTTGACCGAATAAATCCCTGCGATTTTCTTCTTTGGGAAGTTCTTTGTCAAATTAAACCGAATAATATCATCTAAGAAAGTAACGTAATGTTGATCGTCCTCAGAAGGTAATACAACGAATCGGCTGGTATTGCTGGTTGGAATATCCATAACCGCAATTTCTTCTGTGCCTCCCTCAAAGTCCACCACCAAATGCAAGGTGTTATTTTCTAAGAAAAGAGAATCGTCCTCTTTGGTGACCATTGATATGTTTAGAAAAGCTTCGACCTCTTTTTTGAAAAAGGACCTAACAAAAGTCTTTTGTTTTTTTGAGTATTTACTTTCGTTAATTAAATGAATTTTATTCTTCGCTAATCCTGTTAGAATTTCCTTTTCGAAAATGCGCCCGAATTCGTTTTGCTGCGCTTCAACAGTAGCCTTTATCTGCTTCAGAATCTTTTTGGGTTTCACCTCTAGCTGTTGCCTGGTCTTCTTTCCCATGTCTTTAAAAGAACGCATGGAGGAAACCCGAACGCGAAAGAATTCATCGAGATTAGAGGAATAAATGGCTAGGAATTTCAGTCTTTCGTACAGAGGGACAGAAGGATCTTCTGCTTCTTGCAATACTCGGTGGTTGAAGGATAACCAACTGATGTCTCTTTCTTTGAATATGGGAGTTGTCATTTGCGGGATGTGAATGGTTAAAATAAAAAATTTGGTTCTTTGACTTAGTATATTTCAAAACTCAGGTAAAAAGCACAATTTCTCCACCTTTTTCTCTTACATTTTCATAACGAAAAGGCCAATCATATGCTGTTTTTTCATTATTCCTAATAGTCCTAAAATTAGGAATTTATCCGGATTCAACAAATGAAACACAACTATAAAATCAGAAAAACGTTATCTTACCTAGGAAACATAAAATCGCTTCTAGCGCTACATGAAATTTAGCAAACAGCAATTCATTTATTTTGGAAAAAGACTAGCAGGAGTACTCCTTGTTTTGGGGTTCCTCCTCCTTATTCTGGCAGGAATAGGGTGGAATTTGCTTAGTTCAGACTCTGAATATGTCATTCAAAAAATAAAGGAACAAGCTAAAGATAAATGGAATGCAGATGTAGACATCGCTGGTTATCAATTGGATTGGGGAGACGACTTTCCAATGATCCATTTAGAAACCAGAGAAATACGCTTAGCGGTTCCAAACAATGAACATGCTATACTCAAAATCAACAATATACTTACGGAGTTCAGTGCCTTCAGTTTGCTTACCGGCAACTTCAATGCACAACCGCTACAGCTTGATAGCGTCTGGATTCATCTTTACAAGGATTCACTGAATAACAGTAATATGCGTTTCAGCAAATCAAATTCAAAACAAAAAACCTCTGTAAATTATAAAAACAAACCCTACAACTTCCCCCTAAAACGCATTCCACAAATCTCCATCAATTTCCTTGATTTTCATCATCAAAATGACTTCAATAAGAAATGGCAACGGGCCGTTTTACAACAGGTCAATATTCAAACAGAACAAAACAAAGAAGGGGAACAGGTCGCTCGCCTTTTAAGTGATTGTAATTTTGAGGGGCTCGTTTTCAACAAAAATGACCGTGGTTTTCTAAACGACACAAAGGGAAAACTCGACTTATCTTTTTCACTTGACAAGAAACAGCCTGTTATTATCTTAAGCAACTCCCATCTAAAAGTCGAGCATAATAAATATTTACTAACAGGAGAACTACATAACGAAGAACCGAAGCACCTGACTTTAGAAATCGCGACAGAGGGAGTTAAAATTCCAGAGGTCTTACCTTTGTTGTCCAGAAAACTAAATGTAGCTCTTGGTGATATAAATATTGACCAAGCTATCCAAGCAAAGTTCGTTTTAGAGCATCCTTTTACCGCAGGCAAAAAAGGAACTATGAAAGTAGATTTTGCCAGTACAGATGCTCGGGTTGAATTTCAAGAAATCTTGATGACTTCTACCGATTTCAATGGCTATTTCTCTAATGATTCCGATGGAGATGGTATCGGTGATAACAATAGTGATTGCATTGTGGTACATCAATTAGACGGGGAACTATTTGGATTAATTCCCTCTAAATTCTCTGGAAGAATTGATACACTGAAAAGACCTCAAGTAGATCTGAAAGGAGGCTTGGACATTGACTTAGTCCGACTAAATCCTATGTTGGCGGAACAAGACAAGTTTACTTTTTTAAATGGAGTTGCTACGCTCGATTTTGAATATGCTGCGGCACTCAAACATATTTTGAAAAATCCATTTGATGAGCAAAATATCAGCATGAGTGGAAAGGCTTCCTTCGATAGCATGCGCCTAGACATCCGGGATCAAAAAGAAATATTGCCGCTACTTTCCGGACATTTAAGTTTTGATGATAACGAGACTTTGTTACAAGATCTATCTTTAAACTGGAAGGGGTCTAACATCTTACTAACGGGGCATTTGAACAACTTGCCGGAGTTTTTACTTTTCCATAATGAACCATTGAAGTCTGATTTAAAAATACAGTTTGATGTGTTTAATTTGAATCAATTTCTAAAACCCAAAACTCAAGAACAACAGACCGAACCTCGGGTCAAAAAGAACCGAAGTAATAAATCTGAAAGTAATGCAGCTTATGCCAATTTCGAAAAAACAGTTAAGAAAGTAGCTTCCAACATCAATGGAGAAATTGAATTAGAAGTTGGGAAATTAATCTACGACACCTTATACTTCACTGACGTGAATACTCGCTTTAAAATTTTCTCTCCTCAGAATGCTGCACGGCTTGACTCTTCCATGTTCAAAATAGAACAGTTAACCACCAAATTTATGGGAAATTCGCCCATTGCGATAGACATTGGTTTATACAGCGATTCCATTAGAAAGGTCTTACTTGACATTGATATACCATCTGCTGTTCCGATTGCGAATGTATTGTTATCAAGGGGTAACAACATATACAAAGGTAGCGCTGACATAAGGATAAAGACTGCCTCTCCCCTAGCTGCTTTTTTCGATCCAAAGTCTTTATTGCTAAAAACAAATTATGGTGGAACTGTTATTCTAAAAAAAGTCAGTGCTCGTACGACTAGGCTTCCAAAACCAATCAAAAAAATATCAGGCAATTTCAAATTCACCAATGATCGTTTTCTTTTTGACAGCTTGCTATTCAAATACAGAGGTTCTCCATTTGTTGTAAATGGACAGATGGACAATTACGCTATTTTTGACAAAGGGAAAAAGGAGAAAGCTAATATTGCTTTACAGGTTCGTGGAAATTATTTAAACTTTAAGACGAAAAAGAAAAAATCAAAGGAGAAAAAATCGGAGCTTTCATCTGTAACAACCAACACAAAAACGCCAGATGCGCCCCTAACACCTGCTCAGCTTTTTCGCTCTTTGGATACCATTTTTCATTTTGCCGAAGGGAAAGTCGATTTTCAGGTTGACTCCATTTTGACAAATAAATACCTGATTAAACCCTTTGTTTTAGATGCCCGACTTATTGCTGATTATAAAAAGCCATCACAACATCAACTTGTAGTAGACAGTTTTAATTTTGGTTTTGGCAAGAAGAATAACATTAGAGGTCATGTCCGTATAACCAATCCTGACGAACCACAAATCATGGCGGATTTTCAATCCAGGGTAAAATTTAAAACCCTAAAAAAGCTACTTCCTTCTAAATACATCAAGCTAAAAAAGGGTTATGTAAAAGTAGATCTTAAGTATGAATCTCCCCTTCATGATACCATCAATGCAAAAAATTATCTGCTCAACGCAACAATAGATGGCAAGGCACAATTGGTCAATGGAAAAATTTATTACAACTATCGCGATTTCACCTTCGACAATATATATGGTCATTTACGTTTTGACCAGCATGAAATTTACATCGATGATCTCGCTCTTGAAGTCAATGACAATCAACTGTATACCGATGGTCAAACAACCAATTTTTTCTCTTTCTTCGTACTACCAGATCAACGTTCGCGTATCAAATTAAACGTCGCTTCTCCTCGTTTTGACTTTGGTCAATTTACTGCTCCTGAAGGGCTCAAAGGAGATAGCATTACCACTTTTAGTCATAGCTTTGTTACAAAAACTACAAAAGTAAGTAAAGACAGTACGGAAAGTTTCATGGCAAAAACAGGAAGTCTCATTGACAAGCTGCTAAGTAAAGGAACTATGGAGTTAAGCACAGATGTTGACGAACTGGTTTACAAAAAATTCCAAGCCACTGAAATCGTAGGAGATATTTCCATGCAGCCTGACACGCTACAATTGAAGGACATGACTTTTAATATAGCCAAAGGTCAACTAAAGATGGATGGTGCTATTACAGACATTGTTCAACATGCACCAAAAATGCAAATGGATGTCCAGTTAAATAACAATGACATTCCGGATCTCTTCCGTCAGTTCGAAAATTTTGGACAAACAGAAATTGGCCATCAAAACATGGAAGGGATTGCTTCTGCAAATATTCAATTCAACACCGATATTAATGCCAATTATGCCATCCTTCCGGAGACTATGCATGGTGATCTTACCTTCCAACTAAGTGGCGGCCAACTCATGGAGATAGATGCATTAACCAAGAGGAAAGGCTTTCTTTACAACAAACGGAAGTTGGAGCACATTAAAATTGATACCATTGATACATTTGTCCGCCTCCGGGGAAATGACCTATACATCGAACGAATGCAGCTACACAGTTCTGCTTTTGATTTTGAGCTGGAGGGCGTTTATAATCTGGAAGAAAAAGACAACACGCGACTTTTCTTCTTGATTCCATCTGGCAATTTAGTTGATAAATATGTGAGTAGTGAAGAAATGAAAAGCGGGAATTCGAAGCGAAAAGGGCCGAAGTTATTGTTGGAACTTCGACAGAAAGAAGATGGCTTTTCATTTAGGCTTCCAGTGTTTAGGAAGAAGCGGATGAGAAAGTGGCGGTTGATGGAGTAATTATTTCAAAATGCCTCTATTTCGCGAGTTCCACGAAATAGAGGCATTCCAAATTCAAAGCCATCGCATTCCTTATTCTGTATCTACACTCGATTTCCTCCGCTTTCTATACTCCCTCTTTACAATCGGTACTTTCAACGCAAGATATAAATTTATATAAGCCTCATCCCCAGAAATCAATCCAGATACTATATTCCCAGAACCCAGAAAAAGAGGCCCAGCCCGTAAGCTTGTCCCTACACTCCAACCTGCTAGTTTGTTATAAGAAACCGGAAGACTCGCACCAAACCAACGTCTTTCATAGCGAGGTGTAAATATGTGAGTACTTAAATTTCTCGTTTCAAAAACGGCCCGATCCCCTCCTTCTACAGCATATACTCCCATATAGTTTAGATACAAATGATCCAGCAATTTATAGTCTACTTGAAATCGAAGACTACCCGGCAATTCTATTTTAAAATCTGAACCGACCGACTCTTTTTTGAAATAGTTATTTAGTGAATCTCCCAGTGCTTCCAAAGTTGTAGCATTTCTCAAAGTTCTTAAATCGAAGCTTTCGAGGTCGGCAGTATAGGTCGCACTACCATCAGCTGCTTTGTAACGAACAGAGCCAATGTCGGAGTAACTGAATCCGAATTTGAATTTATATCCGGGGTCGTAACGAACTTTTTCACTCGTTTTCGCAGGATCAGATTTCAGTTCAAACTCTGCTCCGAAATTTAGTCCGAAAGAAGATTTTCCAAATACATTAACATTTTCACCTTCCAGAATTTTATCTATTCCTTCACTGTATCCGAAATTGATTTCGCCCCCTAGATCAAGCACCGTATTTGCGTCTTCCAGTTCAAAATTCAGATCATCCATACTAAAAAAAGCAGAGCCCTCTGCGATTAAAAGCTTTGGACTAATGCCAACTCGAAGGCGGCTTCTATCGTTATTTAACAATTCTCTTGCATAGGTAAAGCTGTACTCCGTCCAAGCGCTGTATCTGATATTGATATAGCTGTCCATAAAAACTTCTCCAAACAATTCGGGAACATTGAAATCTTCTAAGAACAACTCTGTTATATCCGGACCAGAACCGGTTGCATAAAAATTTGCCCGAGCATTAGAAGAAAATCCAACTGCGTTTTTCTCATTAATTTGCCAAAGTGCAGAAATCAACATTACATTTCCGGCAACGACATATTCGCTTTCTCTTTCTTTAAAAACATCCAGAAAGTTGTCTTTATTAACATCTCTCAAATCCTTGAAATATTTCAAATTGGTAAAATACTCCGCATTGATTCCTGTAAAGTCAAAACCGACAATATTGAAATCTAGCTTGTAAGGTCCCCCAAGAATGGACGCAGGTTGAACTTTCATGGATTGGACACCTGCGTAGTTGTCCGTGTTTAATCCGACCCAGTCCTGTGCCTGTAGACTTTGAAAGGAAAGATAGAAAATAGCCAGCGGGAGTAGCAGTAAAAAGTGCTGTTTGATTTGTTTTGATTTGGTCATAGTATTGGTTTTAAAAAACATGACTCATGC
>CAZDTI010000072.1:0-26168 GCA_964508085.1 uncultured Saprospiraceae bacterium
CTGCCAATGTTGCACAAGTGATGCCTTATTATGGAATGCCTGTTGGTACAAAATACGAAGAACTGGGTTTTGCTTTTAACAAAGGTATCGTCACAGGCTTATTGCGCGATAGTTTAGGATTTGATGGTTTGGTTTGTACGGACTGGAGTTTGATTAATGACAATTTTGCGAAAGCAGCTTCTGCTTGGGGAGTAGAAGAGTTGTCTCCAAAAGAACGAGTTTTAAAAGTCTTGGATGCAGGCGTTGATATGTTCGGTGGTGAAAAATGTCCGGGCCTTGTTGTTGAATTGGTAAAAGAGGGTAGTTTGACGGAGGAAAGATTAGACCTGTCTGTTCGTCGCGCTTTATACTATAAGTTTAAAATCGGATTATTTGACAATCCTTACTTAAGCGAAGAGGGTTTAAGTGTTTTTGAAAATAAGAACTTTAAAGAAAAAGGAAAAGAAGCACAACGTAAGGCATTGACTTTATTAAAAAACGAAGACAATATTTTACCATTATCAAAAGATAAAAAAGTATTTCTGGAAGGGGTCGATCCGAAAGCATTGGAGGGCTTTGCAACGGTTGTAGATAAACCTGAAGATGCGGATGTTATTTTATTAAAATTTAATGCACCATTTACGCCAATTACGGAAGGTCGATTGTTAGAAAAGATTTTTCATCAAGGCAGATTGGATTTTCCGGAGGATAAAAAACAGGAGCTATTGAAATTAATCAAAACCAAACCGACTATTAGCATTATGACAATCAACCGTCCTGCGATCATTCCCGAAATAAATGCTGCGACCAAAGCCTTAATTGCTGATTTTGAATGTCAAGAAGACATAATAGCGGAATTGATTTTTGGAAAATTCAAACCCACAGGTAAGTTGCCAATGGAAATTCCTTCTAGTGTAAAAGCGGTTGAAAAACAATTTGAAGATACCCCTTATGATAGCGAGAATCCATTGTATAAATATGGTCACGGCTTGAGTTATTAATGAAGTTTTCAGGCTCTTGGTCATTTGTAGTCGGTGGATGGGTGGATGGGTAGATAGGTAGATGGGTTTCCTTCTTTCGCAGTTCTTTACGTCAGCTCTAAAAGGCGGATAAGTTAGAGGGAAACCCATCTACCCATCCACCTATCACCCCATCTGCCCTAATAAATACCCCCCCCTAAATGAGCTGAGCATAATCCTCTGTTGTTCTTAGAAAAATAACCGGATTGAAAATGACAATAATGAGATTGAAATTGACTAACGGTTTCTATTTAATTGAGCTAATATTGAGGAAATAAAAGTAAATTTATTCGATAATTTTTATCTTAAAAAACAGAAAAAAATGTGGCACTACTATCCAGGAAAATACATGCCTTCCTACCAAGTTAACAGAGCACTTACACAAGCACACTATGGTGGTGGAGAAATAGCAGAAATATTAGAAGTTGCAGGAAATATAGATCCTAATAATCGAGAGACCATTAACGTCGCTTGGTTGGCAAAGGGTAACCCTGTTTTCGAATTGGCAGAGAAGTACGACAAAGAAGGTCATCATGTATCTGCCCGCAGAACTTATTTGAGGGCCTTTAATTATCTACGTTCAGCGGAGTTCTTTATGAAGCTGGGCGATCCTAGAAAATTGGAGACGTACAATCATTCCATCGTAGCTTTTAACAGCGCTTTAAAATATTTTGACCAGCCGACCAAAAGAGTAGAAGTGCCTTTCGAAGACTCCTTTCTTCCCGGGGTATTATTTGCTCCAAAGGGAGTTGAAAACCCTCCTGTAGTAATCATGTTTGGTGGATTGGACAGTCTAGCAGAAGAACTTTATTTTGGGGTAGGTACACACTTGAATGAAAGAGGAATTGCATTGTTGGCTATGGATGGGCCGGGCCAGGGAGCTGCACTTCGAAATAATCACATTCATTCTCGTCATGATTTTAATGTGGCAGGAACTGCAGTTTTGGATTGGATAATAGAAAATTTAAAAGAAGAAGTGGATACTACTCGCGTAGGAATCGGCGCCGTTTCAATGGGTGGTTATATGGCTGCAAGATGTGCTGCTTTTGAACCACGATTTAAGTGTTGTATGATATTTGGGGCCGTATGGTCTTATCATGAAGTCTGGATGGGAAGGACAGCAAAACATCCATTGGCAGAAATTGTTCAACACATCATGGGCACGCCTACTTTTGAAGATGCAAGAACAAAGCTAGAAGGTTATACACTGGCCAATGGAGTTGCAGAAAAAATTTCTTGTCCTACTTATATTTTGCATGGAGAAGATGATAAACAAAACTTTGTGAGTCATGCGCATAGAGTTGCAGAGCACCTGACTTGTGAACATGTGCTTGAGATCATTCCTTCGGGTATAAGCGGTTCACAACATTGTTCTATTGATGATTTTACAGCTACCTTTAGAATGTATGATTGGATTGCGAATAAAATAAAAGAGTAATTAGATTATGTTTAAATCAATAATGAAGTTTCTGAGAAGTAAATATATACTCTGGTTAGTGTTAGCTAATCCAGGGATGTTTGCAACCTTTCAATTTTTCAAAGGTAATGCTGAGTATGGAATGCTGATGCATCTTACAGGAGAATTTGCCGGTCGGTTCCTGGTTATTTCTTTAATAGCAACTCCAATAGCCATGTTGTTTCCAAAAGGAATAATAAGTAAATGGCTTGTTAGAAATCGTCGGTTTTTTGGATTGGCTACTTTTGCCTACACCTTGTTACATACTATCTTCTATCTGTTGGAAGAATCATTTGCGAAAGTATTTGACGAATTTTTCCAAGTAGGAATGATAACCGGATGGATCGCTTTTTTTATTTTCATTCCATTAGCTTTTACCAGCACAGATTCGGCAGTAAAGCGAATGGGAGCCAATTGGAAAAAATTACAACGATGGGTCTATTTGGCTGCTGTAACCGCTTTTTTGCACTGGGCGTTGGTCAATCCAGAACAACCTCATTGGGGGCCGGCCCTCTTTCATTTTACCCCAGTGCTATTATTGTCTCTTTATCGTTTGTGGTTTTTATTTGTAAAATCACCAGCTCCTAAAACTATTAAATCGACTTAAAATCTTAATACATTTAAAAATGAAAAATTTACTATCAACCATCGTTTTTTTGTTATCGACAATTATCTTATTTGCTCAGACAACATGGTCTCTTGACAAAGGACACTCAAAAGTAGGATTTACCGTAAAACACCATATGATTGCTGAATTGGATGGCAATTTTACGGATTACACCGCCAAAATAACGGCGACCAAAGAAGATTTTTCTGACGCTGTTTTTGAATTTACCGCAGAAACTAAGTCGTTTGATACCGCCAATGAAATGCGAGACGGACATCTGAAAGACGAGAGATATTTTGACGTTGAAAAATTCCCTCAAATTACTTTTAAGAGTACCTCCTTTACAAGAGTGATGGGCAATGAATGGAAACTCGTGGGTGACCTGACGATGAAAGGAAAGACACTTCCTGTGACCTTGGATGTCTTATTTGCTGGCCCTCAAATGAATAAGCGATTAAAGACGATGGAAATTGGTGTCACCGCTACAGGAAAACTCAATAGGTTAGATTTTGGTGTTGGAGACCAATTACCAGAATTTAACGTCAGTAATGAAATCGAATTGAGAATTTTGGGGGAGTTTAGAAAAGAGGGGGAATAGGGGGACAGGTTGATGGGTAGATAGGTGGATAGGTAGATGGGTTTTCCTTCTTTCGCAGTTCTTTACGTCAGAAGGAAACCCATCCACCCATCTACCCATCCACCTATCACCTAAAAAAAGTTATCATTTAATAATCTACTCAGTAGTCCTGCTTAAGTAGGTTCAAATTTCAAATAATTATGTCAGTATCAAAAAAAGTACTCATTGTAGGCGGAGGCATAGGAGGCCTTTCGTTAGGAATCGGATTAAGGAAAAAAGGCATCGAAGCAGATATTGTGGAGATCCAGAAAGATTATAAAATTTATGGCTCTGGTATCATACAACAAGCCAATGCACTGAGAGCGCTAGATGCATTAGGGGTCGCAGATTTAGCAATGGAAAAAGGCTCGCCGTATGCCCAAGTGGTCATGTGTACTCCAACAGGGCATGAATTCGGTAAAGCAGGCCCACCACCCATGGGTAGATTTCCTAGCCACAATGGAATTACCCGTCGTGACCTCCATGACATTTTACATTCCGAAGCCGTAAAGCAAGGGGCCAATATAGAAATGGGTACTTCGGTAACAGAGATCGTTAGTAACTCTGAAGATGGGGTAGTAGTCACCCTAACGGATGGAACGCAACGCACCTACGATCTAATGGTCGCAGCGGATGGAATTTATTCGAAAATGAGAAGTCTCGTTTTTGGAGAATTCGAAGCGAAATATGTAGGCGCTTCTGTTTGGAGATATGGCTTTCGTAGACCAGAAGGACTAGATACTGGTTACATGTATATGGGAAAACAATCTAAGGTCGGACTTATACCTACGACCAAAGATACCATATATATGTTCGTAGTAACAGTGGAGGGAGAAGACAACCCATTAATCCAAAAAGAAGAATTTGTTCCTAAGTTAAAATCTTATCTGGATGAATTTGATGTTCCTTTTGTTAATGAGGTGAAACCTCAGATCACCAATCCTGATGAGGTCAATTATCATCCTTTGAAAGTGGTCTCTATACCCGCACCTTGGTACAAAGACAGAGTCATTTTGATTGGAGATGCAGCTCACGCTACCGTTCCTCAGTTGGGCTCAGGGGCAGCTCTTGCGATAGAAGATGCTGTTGTATTATCAGAAGAACTCGGAAAAGACATCTCCATCAATGAGGCCTTTGAAAATTATATGAAAAGAAGATATGAACGCTGTAAAGCCATAGTGGATGCTTCAGAAACCTTAGTGGAATGGGAGCGACTAGAGTTTTCTGGTGAGAAAATGCCAGAGGGGGCAAACATAGGTGCGCTGATGGGAAAAGCAATGGGACTTTTACGTCAACCGATTTAATAGTATAACAATAAGGTTACAAATAATACATTTTATGAAATTAGTTACATTTAAAAATAAAAAAGGACAAATAAGAGCAGGTTGGATGAAAGGCAAAACGGGGGTTGTTGATATGAAAAAAGCGCATAAGAAATTGCCTTCTAACCTTTTGTCTTTTATAGAAAAACATGAAGAATATTTCAAGCTGATTAAAACGGAAAAGCTTAAATCAACGGCTGCTCACTATAAGCTGTCCGAGGTGCAATTAATGGCTCCATTACCTAAGCCTCCAAGCATTCGAGACTTCCTTGGTTTCGAACAACACATGCTCAATGCCAGTAAAGCATTTGGTCATAATGTTAAGGATCAATACTATTCCATCCCTGTTTTTTATTTTACAAATCATCAAGCCGTCTTCGGCCCCAATGATGAGATAAAGCGACCAGCAACAGAAACAAAAATGGATCTGGAATTAGAAATTGCAGCTGTTATCGGGAAAGCAGGTAGTGATATCCCTCATGATGAAGTAGATGATCACATCTTTGGGTATACCATTTTCAATGACTGGACAGCTAGGGCCATTCAGAAAGAAGAAATGAAAATGCCGCTAGGCCCAGCAAAAGGAAAAGACTTTGCCAACGCTTTCGGCCCCTGCATCGTTACTAAAGATGAGTTCAAAAAATACAAGTGTAAAATCACCCGTCGGTCCCATCCAAAGCACCTGACAATGCCAGAGACCCGAGGGGATAGATTTGATCTCAAAATGACAGCGAGAATTAATGGCGAAGTCATCTGCGAAGGTAACACTAAGACCGTCTATTGGACATTTCCCCAACAAATAGAACGAGCTTCTCAAAATGGGGTGACTATGATGCCCGGAGATATCATCGGCTCGGGTACCGTAGGGTGGGGAAGCCTGATTGAAAATAACTTTACAGTGCATAGACCGATTGAGCCGGGGGATGTGGTGGAGCTGGAGATAGAAGGGATTGGGAAGTTGAGGAATACAGTTGTGTAGGCATTTTTCCTTTTCATCTTGGCTTTCGTTTTCAGTTTATTTAGAGCTTTTTAAAAACAGAATCGATATTGTGTTTATTCTTTTTCAGGCAACTGCCCCCTTTGCAAGTAACGATGCGTCTACTGTCATTCTGAAGAGTATAATAAATAGAATCGATGTTGTATTTATTCTTACGGGCAACTGAACCCTTCGCGAGTGACGATGCATCTCCTGTCATTCTGAGCGAGTGACGCAGGAGCGAGTCGAAGAATCAGGAGAGTGTTATCCCTTTGTATTTTGAGCGAGGTACGAGTCGAAAAATCTTGCTCGATGCTAAAAGAATTTCTGTTATCAAGGAGTTAGATTCCTCCGCGCATTTAAGCTCCGCTTAAATATTGGTCGGAATATCCGTACAAAAAAAGAGAACGTTGTCGATCCTTCGACTCCCTACGGTCGCTCAGGATGACAACGTTGAACAAAAGTCATCTGTATTGCCGACTGATAATGAGTACTATAATCTTGGGTTCATTAGCAGCAGCTTTCCTATAGCGCACGAAAGAAGGGAGTCAACTGCGAACTGCAGAATAGTTCAAATCACTAAAAACTAAATGAGCAAAACTCAAGGACAACAAATACCCCTAAATACGACTATAATTATTCTGGTGATTGGTTGCCTAAACGGCTTAATGCCCTTTACCACCGATTTGTATCTGCCTGCTTTTTCGAGTATGGCAGAAAGCTTAAATACATCAGTAGGATTCATAGCAATGACCATGAGCAGTTTTTTTGCAGGTTCTTGCATTGGGCAATTGTTGCACGGTCCCATACTGGATAAATATGGAAGGAAATATCCGATGATGATGGGATTGTTTCTTTTTTTTGTGACCTCCATTTTGTGTGGTTTAGCCCAATACATCGAGGTGCTAATCGTACTTCGGTTTTTTCAGGCCATCGGCATAAGTATGTGTAGTGTTGGAGGCAAAACCGTAGTTAGAGATCTTTTCCCGCCTTCAGAAACCGCACGTATATTTTCTATTCTGGGATTGATAATGGGGGTGGCGCCCATCATTGCGCCAACGGTTGGAAGTTGGTTGTTGTTGGGCTTTGGTTGGCGAAGTATCTTTTATTTCCTAGCCATAAACTCAGCGCTATTGATTGTTTTGTTGTGGCAATTTTTGCCCAATACAATCCAAAAGGACGAGGACTATGCTTTTACCTTCAGTCATATTTCTAAGAAATATTTTGCCCTGAGTAAAAATAAAAAGTACATAAGATACTCCTTCGTAACTGCAATGGGAAGTGCCGTTTTATTCTCCTGGATTTCAAGTTCTTCCTTTATTTTTATTGAACTATTACATTTGTCCGAAGGCCAGTTTGGGATGGTATTCGCCGCGACGGCTTCTTGTTTAATTTTAAGTAATCAGGTAAATATCTTTTTACTTAAAAAATTCAAAAGCGAAGATATTGCCTTCGCGGCAGTGATTATGGAATTATTGATCTGTGGGTTTTTATTCTATGTGATTCAATACAATTTCAATGTAACCAATATGATCATTGGGATGTGTTTATTGATGTCGTTTTTAAGTTTGATCGGTACCAATACGATGGCGTTGGGACTAAATGAAATTGAAAAAGACTTAGGGGTTGCCACTGCATTTATGGGGAGTTTGAGAATGGGCTTGAGTGCGGTAGTTACTTTCGTATTAAGTTATTTTTTAGTAAATTCAGCATTGCCAATGTTAATTGCAATTGCTTTAGTTAGCTTGCTGAGTTTATGGTTACAATATAGTATTAAGAGTAAATTGACTTGAAAATAATGAACTAACAGAAGCGTTTTAATTTATGAATTAACCTTCAACTATTTTTAAACAATAAAAAAAGCTAAACATGAAAAATTTTAAAATCTTCTCCCTGACCTTCCTTTTGACTTTAGGATTTATTGTACCAAGCTGTAATAGTGATGACGAAACAGATGGTGGGATAATCACTCCATGTCCTGACAATGCAGATACTTATTTTGATATTAATGGGATGACATTTAAAACTGGAGTAGCGCTAAACGAAACGATTGCTTTTGATGACTTACCTCAGATGCATGTTGATTTTGATGTCGACTACTTAGCTGTCATTCAACCAGAAAGAAATTGGTCTTTCTCTTTAATGCCAACAGCAAATGCTTGTTCGGTGGTGCCGGGAACATTGGGCTCAAAGGAGGAAGCTTTAGTCAGTTTTTCCATTGTTACGTTAAATGATTTTGACACAGACCACTTAGCCAATTCCAATATCAATGATCTTTTTGGTTTCTATGGTGGAGCTCTTACCTACAATGGAGATCCTAATAATGTGATTCCTTTTACACAATATTTAGAGGGCCAAACCGGTAATCTTATGGAAGAAGATATGATTGTAAAATTAACGAAAGCTCCGGAAATTGATTCCGAATTTAAAGTAAAAGTCATGATGGAATTGTCAACGGGAGAAGTATATGAGTCCGAGATAGAGCCCTTTGTTATAACGCCTTAATTCATGTTTAATTTTAAAATGGATCTTGGGTTTATAACAATAATTTTCCGGAAATAGCCCAGTTGGCTAAGTTTTCAACGATAACATCCAGAAGTTGGTGTTTTCTATTTTTGTTATTAGCGTATCTTTTATTTTCCCACCAAAAAATCTGTTGGACTTTGCCCAAATTCTTTTTTAAATGCTCTACTAAAAGAACTTGGCATTTCGAAACCTACGTTATAGGCCACTTCGGAAATCGTCATTTTGTTTTGTAATAACAAATCTTTTGCTCTCTTCATTCGAAAAGATTTGAGTAGGTCAACCGGGCGTTTGCCTGTGAGTTGCTTGACCTTACGGATGAAGTGCATGTGGCTAAGGTTGACACTCTTACACATCGCATTCACATTGAAGTTGGAGTTTTCAATATTGGCTTCCATAAGCGCTACGAGATTTTGGAGCATCTTTTCATCCGGAGAAATGACTTGAACTTCTTTTGGCGTTATTTGAAATTCTAAATTGATTTTATTCTGAAATGCCGTTTTTTGTTTTAGGATGTTTCCAATTTTCAATCTAAGAATTTTGGGATTAAAAGGTTTGACAATGTAATCATCAGCACCTACTTCATACCCTTTGAGTTGTTGTTCTTCCAGCGATTTGGCGGTGAGTAAAAGAATAGGGATATGGCTGGTGGCAAAATTAACTTTTATTCTTTCGCAAAATTCTAAACCATCCATTTCAGGCATCATCACATCGCTAATGATGAGGTCTATGGATTGAGCTTGAGCTACCGTCAATGCTTCCAGTCCATTCTGAGCCGTAAAGATTTGATATTCCTTTTCTAACAATCCATGTAAAAAAGACAACATGTCTGGATTGTCTTCCACAATTAATAGGGTGGTCTGCTTTTGAGCGGTATCGTTTATGGAAGTCGAAATATTTGTTAATTCTTCATTGATTTCAGCTAAGGCAGAATGTATTTCTTGTTGTGCATATTCGTATTCCACTTCTGAATAGGAATCTTGTAACAATGTTTTTTCATTTTCAACCATTGGTAAGAAAATATCAAATTGACTGCCTTCTCCAACCTTGCTTTGTACTCGAATTACCCCTTGGTGAATTTCGATGAGGTCTTTAATATATGACAATCCGATCCCTGAGCTATTGTGTTTTTTATCCAAACTTTTTTGATGGTAATATCGCTCGAAAATATGTTCCATTACTTTGGGAGATATTCCCTTCCCGGTATCAATTACACTGATTAAAAAATATTTCTCGTAGCTTGGTGAAAGTCGATGGTCCTTACCTGTTACTGTTTCCAAGTTCAAACGAATACTTCCATGCTCAGGGGTATGCTTGAAAGCATTAGCTAAGAGGTTTACTATAATTTTTTCCACTTTGTCGGTGTCAAGTAAGGTTAGTGAATTTTGGATACTTGAATTATAATTAAAAAGGATGTTCCGCTTTTTCGATAGGTTTTGAAATAATGTAGTAATATTAAAAAGGAAAATATTTAAATCCGTTTTCTTCAAGTTCAATGACATCGAACTGTTTTCAATACTCCGAATTTCTAGTAATTGATTGATCAGTTTAAGTAAACGGGAAGCGTTCCGTTCTATAAGTTGGTACAGTTTGTTTGTTTCGTTTTTGGTCAATTCGTTTTGAGTATTACTTAATTGGTTTATTGGGCCTAAAATTAAACTCAGAGGTGTTCGTAGTTCATGTGAAATATTCGTAAAAAATTTCAATTTTGATTTGGATAATTCTTCGACTTGACCCACCATCAATTCGAGTTGGTCTCTTTGAGTTTGAATTTCGTGATTTTGGATTTCCAAATTTTCATTACTAAATTCTAATGATTGTTTTTGTTCCAAAATAACCTTTTGTTGCTTTAGAATTTCTATGTTTTGAGATTTGATTTTTTTCCCTTTCTTTTTAATCTTTTTATTCACTTTGTTCAAGTAAGCATTTAGTTTTTCGAGCTTATTGTTTTTTGTGAAAATATTATATCCAAATAAGGTTATGATGAGCAAAAGTGAACTCACTAAGGCAATAAACCAAGCTTGTTTCCATACAGGAGGTTGCACCAAAAAATCAATAACCGCAGGGGTTTTATCGATGTTGGAACCTAAGTCCATCGCTTTGACTTCCAGGCGATATTTTCCATTAGGGAGATTTAAAAAAGTATGTTGTTGCTGTTTTGAAAATGCAGACCATTCTCCATCGTTAATTCGATAAGAATAAGATAAAGCTTCGTTCGGAGAATTCTCAAAGAAATCTTTTCCTTCCCATTGAATGGTGGTGTTTCCATTTGAGGAAACTTCTTTTGTGAAAAAAGTTATTTTGGTTTCTGGGGGAATGTTGTCGGGAGTGTATCGGCAAGTGAAAAAATTATTGTAAATGTTTTGTTGAGTATTGTTATGGTTGAACGCTCTTCTTTTCCAGCCTCTATCGGAGAGATTAATCCAGACAGAGCCATCGGCAGAATGTTGAATGTCACCACCTTCAAAGCCCATGTTAAAATCAATCGGGAATATATTGTTATGCCAGTGCTTTCCGTCAAAATGGGAGATGTCATTTTCGGTAGCAATCCATATGTTGTCATTTGCAATAGCATCAATACTAATGATGGTATTGTTGGTCAAGCCAGATTCCGTGGTGTAGTTTTTCCAGTTTTCCCCATCAAAAAAGTAAATGCCATAATATCTTGAACCAACGATAAGAAGGTCTTCTGTACTTGCAACTATGTTTACAAATTGGCGTAACCTTTCATCTTGTGGCCTATCCCATTTTTGGCCATCAAAGTAAAATAAACTACTACCTCCAATCCAGATTTTTCCATCCGCCGTCTGACCAATACCGTAAGAATTGGATTGGATTAAGCCTTTTTCATTAAATTTTAAATGCTTCCAATTAAACGTATCAGAAAGAGGATTACGCAATTGAATGACGCCACTTAATTGTCCTTTCTCTACTTCCACATCTACACTGCCGCCAAACCAAATAGAACCATCCTTTGCCTCGAAAACTGCTCGGTAATCAATTCCCCATGAAAGTGTTGGATGTAATTGTTTAACCCACTTATCATTTTTAAAATAGGCAGTTGCAGCAACACCTTGGTGAGAACCAGCCGCCCAAATTTGTCCACTTTTAGTAACGATAATTTTTATGGGAGCATCCATTAATCCATCTTCTATTCCGTAAGTAAACCAGCGGTTGCCATTTTTGGAAATTGCATTTCCTTCTACACTTAAAAACCATTGTTCTAGTAAAGTAGTTTCACATTGGAAATTCAAATCTTGGTAAGTATGCCATCGGTTTGTAGAGTAGTCTAACAAATGTACTTTTGACCGTAGACCGGCAATCCATATTTTATTATCAAGGCTATTGTAAAGTTTAAGTTTGTTGGCTGGAATTTTATATTCAGGAGCATCATATAATGTCCAAGTGTTGTTTTTAAAAGCGTACAATTTTCCTAAACCACCCACCCAAATAGTTCCATCCTTGGTTTGCATAATATCATTGGTATGCTCATCACCCCCAAACTTTTCACCTAAACTTAGCGTTTCCCATTTTCCATTTGAAAAAATATTAATCGGGGAGATGTAGGAAGAACTAACAACCCAAATTTTGTGGTCATTGCTTTCGATTAATTTTTGCCCTTCACCAAATTGCCATTCGCCCAATTCAGAAGAGTTGTCAGAGGAAAAATGTTCGTACTCCGTAATGTAAGAGGAGTTAACTTCGGAAGGATGAAATCTTAATAATTTGCCTTTTTCACCAAAGGTTAGCGCAAACCAAACCTTTCCTGACCTTTCTTCCAGAACATCCGAAATGTTTCTAAAAGTTTCTCCATCGGTTACGGCATCGGGTATCCTAACCAATTTGAAATCCGATAACTGAGATTTTAATACTTCAATTTGGACAGCTGAACTATAGAAGATTTTTTCACCGGATTGGAATAAGTGTAAAACACCGATTTCTGAACTCAGCATAAAACTTCCATCAGAAAGTTCAATAAACTTTACCAAATTAAGATCTAAGGGGAAGTTAAGATAGCTATGCCAGGTGGAATCTTTATACTGAAAAATTTGCTTGGTGGATATCGCATAAATGTTTCCTTTTTCAGAGATATGTATTTGCTCAATAGGAATATCTGCCAAGCCGTTCTCATTATTTTTGTGCAATTTCCATTCATAGCCATTGTATTCAAAAATACCATCATCTACTCCAAACCAAACCGTCCCGTTCTTTTCTTCTGCAATATCTCTAACCCCCTTGCCTTCCAATTCTGGGAAATGCTTCCAACGCCAGGTCTCAGACAATGGGTTTACAATTTTGGGGGCATAGGGCTGCATCGCTAATCCACTTGGTTGGTTTAACCCAAAAAGAATTCCTATCAAAAAAAAGATGGCTACTGGAAATTTACTCATTATCGTTTCTAAGTATAGTAGTTGTTTAATCAAGTTTAAAGAAAGTGAACCTGTCTACTCGGTACGTCTAGCCAGAGCTAATTGTCGAAGGTTTACCTAATCTCTTACTTACAACTATTGTGTCTCACTATTATTCAACTTTACAGTTTGTATTCAGACTAAATTTAGGGAAAATTTGCCTTCTATCCCTTTTTTTAGCCAAAATGTTAAGTCTTGCTTGGTAATTGGTGATTCCTGCAAAGTCGCTAATGTAAAATGTGAATACATTGGCGAAAGATTTTTGTTCAAAGCTAATAGCGTTTTCAAAAAAAATATATGAATCAGTCTTTTTCATTGAAAAATAAAGTTGCACTTGTAACAGGAGCAAGCCGTGGATTAGGCCAAGCAATTGCCATAGCACTAGCTCAAAGTGGAGCAACAGTGATTTGCAGTAGCTCTCGGCCAGATGGAACTTTAGCAACTCGTCAAAAAATAAGCGAAATAGGTGGACAAACGGCTGAAGTGGCCGCGGACCTCTCCAACCGTAATGCGGTAAAAAAACTTTTCGAATCCGCTGTGGAAAAATTTGGTACTATTGACATCTTAGTCAATAATGGAGGAACGATTGCAAGATTCCCCGCTAAGGATTTTCCATTGGAGGAATGGGATAGAGTAATTGAAGTGAATATGAATGCTACCTTTTATTTGTCACAATTAGTGGGGCGCAAAATGATTGAAAGAGGAAGTGGAAAAATTATCAATATCGCTTCTATGCTTTCTTACTCAGGAGGGATTACCGTTCCAGCCTATACTGCCAGTAAACATGCCGTTGCTGGAATTACAAAAGCGCTGGCCAATGAATGGGCGCATCATGGTGTGCAAATAAACGCCATCGCTCCAGGTTATTTCAGAACAGATAATACCCAAAAACTTCAAGAAGACCCCGTTCGCTCGGAAGCAATTAAAAACCGAATCCCTGCCAATCGTTGGGGAAACCCAGAAGACATTGGTGGTGCTGTAGTTTTCTTAGCCTCGGATGCAAGTAACTATGTCAATGGAACTATCATCAATGTAGATGGTGGATGGATGGCAAGATAATTCAAAACAGGTATCTGATACCTTTATTATAAAATAAAACTTAAAAATGGTTCAACCGAAAACAATTGGGAAAACAAAACAAGCAGATTCCAAATCACTTACAGAAAGAAGACATGACTTAAAAGTGATGGTTCCTATTAAAGAGGAAATTAGAAACGTGGAAGCATTCGATGCAACACCTGTTCTAAATCAAGTAGAAGAAATCATTGGAGAATCAAATTCGACCTTTGAATTTTTACGACTAGCAAGAATAGTTTTGGAAAAAGGAAACGAATCTAACTTGACTTTAGGGAAAGAGGAATCGGTTTATTATGTCAATCGAGGGACTACCGAAATTTCAGTAGATGGAAACACTTATAACCTTGGTAAAGGGGATGTACTTTACGTCGGAATTGATAGTGCTGTAAAAATAAATACGGCTGACTTCTGCGATGTTAGTGAATTCAAAGCCGTGAAATGTCATACTAAATATCCTGTCCAACAAGTGCTTCATACTGACATTGAAGGAACAGAGTTGGCTGCTGATTTGGGAAACAAAAGACCAACGTCTAAGCGAACCGTATTTAAGTTGGTAGATAAAAATGTCGAATGTAATCGACTGCTGTTTGGAGATACTTATTTGGCAAATCGAGGAGGTGTAGGTAGTTATCCTCCACATTTCCATGGCCCTGATGGACCTCATGGTTTGGGAGAAAATGCCAAAGAGGAGATTTACCACTTTCGTTGCGAAACAGATGTAGAAGGAGATGTTCCTTATGTGTTACAAAATTGTGCTTTGCCTGAAGAAAAGGTAAATGTATATGCACATATTTTTGATGAGGTCGCAATCAATGTTACGCCAACTTATCACGATACGATTGCACCGCCGTCAGTTGATTTTATGTTCACTTGGTGCCTGGCCAGTTTTACAGAAGGGCATCGAGATTGGGCAGAGATTTATAACAAACCTGGTTTTGAAAATGAATGGTAGAGTTGTTTTTCGAAAACTATATGAATTAAAAACGTAAACTATTATGCACTTTTCAAGAACAAGATTTAATTCTACTGAATTGTTAAGCGGGTGGAGGCTCCCCTTTAGGGGCTGGGGGTTGTGTTGGCAAAAGTGTATAGTAACTTAGTAAGGACTAATGAATTTTCTAAAAAATATACTTCCATTCCTCTGTTTGCTTTTATTTGGTTGTAATAATTTTAATAAAAATAAGAACGTCATTTATCTCATCGGAGATTCTACGATGTCTGAGAAGAAAGCGGAAAGCCGACCAGAAACAGGATGGGGAGAAATGTTAGGTGATTATTTTGTTGAAGGAATCAAAATAGAAAATCATGCAAAGAATGGGAGAAGTACCCGATCGTTTATTGCTGAAGAAAGGTGGATCGCTGTTTTGGAAAAACTGAAAAAAGATGATGTCGTTCTAATTCAGTTTGGACATAATGATACCAAGGAAGGAGACCGATTTTCTACACCAAAAGAGTATGGAATAAACCTTCAAAAATTTGTAACAGAAACTCGAAGTAAAAAGGCAATTCCAGTTTTGCTGACTTCAATAAATCGAAGACGGTTTGATGAAAATGGAAAGTTTTATGATACGCATGGAGCCTATCCTAATGTTGTTAGAAGGCTAGCAAAAGAAGAAAAAGTTCCGATGATAGACCTTCACAAAAGTACTGCGAGAGCCATCAGTGAAATGGGAGAGAAAGAATCAGAATCCATCTTTCTTTTTTTGAAAAAAGGAGAACATCCCAATTATCCAGATGGAGTTTCAGACAATACGCATTTCTCTCCAAAAGGAGCAAAGTTTATGGCAGATTTAGCCGTTCAAGAAATACGTAATTTGGATTTGCCGATAAAAAAATATTTAAAAAATCCGTAGCATTTAAACTTGTTAAAACTAATGAAAGAACCATTTAAACTTTTTATCATTTTAGGAATTTGTTTTTTCCTTTCCTCCTGTGAGTCAAAACCATCTTCTACAGAAAGTGAAACTTCTGCTGAGGTGACTTCTTCTAACAATACAGCCGTAAATACGGTTACAAAAAGAACTCAAGCTGAAATTTCTATAAAAACAAATGGAAAATGGGAAGATAGAAAATATATCGGAGGTGATTTTAAAAATGTTTCGGTCTTAGATGTTCCCACTGAGCATACCGACCATTCTCATTTTATTCGATATGAAGGCCCCGGATGGGAGTCTGATAAAATCGGCTATCGGTTTTATTTAGATTGGCGAAATGCAGTAGATATTTTTGGGAAAAAAACGCCAGAGATGGTTTTGCAGAATGTAGGTTTGGATGGATTCGATTCTTATCACGAACCTGCAGATTGGGGAATGGATATATTGAAAGTTGGTAGCTCATTAGGAATTGGTTCCATTGGTTTTTGGAATAAAGGAAAAGCAACTCGCATCGAAAAAACCAGTTCTTTAAAATGTGAAATTCTAGAAAATGGAAACCTTCAATCGAAAATTAGAACACATTATAATGATTGGGAAGTCGATAATAAAAAAACAACCTTGATTTCTGATTTGACAATTCAAGCGGGAAGCCGAATGACTCGGCAGGATATTGATTTGAGCGAAGCCTTACCTAACATTTGCACCGGTATTGTTAAGCATGAAAAAGGAGCATTAATAAAAAAGATACCAACCAACAAAAACGATTGGGGATACATCGCTACTTTTGGAGTCCAATCATTAGCTGAAGATCATTTAGGAATGGGGCTGTTTTTTTCAGGCGAAAACTTGTTAGAATTGCAAGAAGACAAGGACAGTCATGTGGTCGTTTTAAATCCAATAAATAAAAAATTAAGTTATTACTTTGCAGCAACTTGGGAGCAAGATGAAGATGGAATTAAGACGATGGAAGCATTTAAAAAATATTTAGATGCTGAGTTGAACAAACTCAATTCCGAATGAAAATAAAATTTAATAAATTACAAGACTAAAATATTTTTTTCATTACTATCTAAAAAAAATGAAAGACAGACTAACTATCAAACAACTAAAAAAGGGGAAATGGATCAGTGTTTTAATGCTCTTAATTTCTATTTCCATTTTGAATTGTGGAGAGGGACCTCAAGCCGTTGATGCGGTAAAAGCGACTATCCCAATTAGAACTAAGCCGGACCCTAAAAAGGCAACGGATAAAAAAATTGACACTAGCAATGTTCCTACTTTTAAAGCTAGTTTTTCAAAGGACATGCCGTGGTCAAAACGAATGGCCGAATCCATTATTCAGCGTAACAACCAAGCATGGAAAACTGATTTTAGAAAAAAGGAACCAAAGTGGAGTTATACCCATGGATTGGTTTTGCTATCTATTCAAAAAGTTTGGAAAGCGACGGGAGAAAAAAAGTATTTTGATTATGGAAAGTCATATGCCGATGTAATGGTAGATGCAGATGGGAAGATTAGAAACTATTCAATTGAAGAATACAACATCGACAATATTAATCCAGGAAAATTATTTTTCAGTCTCTATAAGGAAACCAAAGATAAGCGCTACGAAAAAGTTCTCCAGTCCTTACACCGACAAATAAAATGGCAACCTCGAACAACAGACGGAGGCTATTGGCACAAGTTAAGATACCCTTACCAAATGTGGTTGGATGGCTTGTACATGGGGGAACCTTTCTATGCACAATACGCACTCAATTATAATATGCCTGAAAAATTTGATGACATCGCTAATCAATTTATTTTGATGGAAAAACATTCACGTGATAATAAAAGTGGATTGTTACATCATGGTTGGGATGAAAGTAAATTGCAATCATGGTCAAATCCTGAAACTGGAAAATCAGCTGAAATTTGGGGACGTGCGGTTGGTTGGTATGCTATGGCATTAGTAGATGTATTGGATTATTTTCCAAAAGACCATCCGCAGAGAGGCGAAATTGTTGCAATCCTTCAACGGCTTGCGGAAGCAGTTTCTAAGGTTCAAGATGAGAAAACGGGTGTCTGGTGGCAAGTGATGAATAAACCAAATCAAGAAGGAAATTATTTAGAAGCAACCGTTACTTCTATGCTTTCCTATGCTTTGATGAAAGGGGTTAACGATGGTCATTTGGATAAAAAATATGCAAAAGTTGCTCGTAAAGCTTATGATGGATTAATCGAAAATTTAGTTGAAGTGGAAGAAAGCGGAGAGATGCATCTTCATAAATGTTGTGCAGTCGCAGGTCTTGGCGGTAACCCATATCGTGATGGTACTTTTGAATATTATGTAAATGAAAGAATCATCAGCAATGATACAAAGGGCACAGGGCCATTTATTTTAGCAAGTCTTGAATTCGAAAAAAAATAGAATAAAAACCAGGAGCGCATGCAGCGATTTTTTCTGTATATTTTTAATTGCGGAAAAAAATAAAACATATGAAAAAACTTTTGCTTTTACTGAATAATTGGAATAGGAATCACTTTTTGATTCCTATTTTTTTCTTTCTGCTTTCCATTTCTACTCAAGCGCAATATGCCACTCAACTTACGGTGGCACAAGATGGAAGTGCTGAGTTTACGACCATTCAAGCTGCAATCGATAACACAAAATCATTTCCGGATAAACCCATTACTATTGTTATAAAACAAGGGATTTACAATGAAAAGGTTAGGGTATATCCCTGGAATACCAATCTAAGTTTGGTAGGCGAAGACAAAGGAAATACGATCATGACCTACGCTGACCATTTCAAAAAAATTGACAAGGGACGTAATAGTACCTTCCATACATCAACCCTATCTGTTGAAGCTAATGATGTGAAAATTAAAAACTTGACTATAATTAATTCAGCGGGCGACATTGGTCAAGCTATTGCGGTTTCAGTGAGCGGAGATCGATGTGTTTTCGAAAATTGCGATATTAAAGGCTATCAAGATACACTTTATTGTACCGGAGAACAGAGTCGACAGTATTTTGTAAAATGCGATATCGAAGGGACCACCGATTTTATTTTTGGTAATGCTACGGTATTATTTGAAGCTTGTATCATTCATTCAAAATCAAATTCATATATTACTGCGGCTTCTACGACAGAAGGTCAAAAGTTTGGTCTGGTTTTTATAAAATGCAAACTCACTGCAGCAAATGGCGTGGATAAAGTTTACTTAGGAAGACCATGGCGAGCTTTTGCAAAAACTGTTTTTATTGATTGTGATTATGGCAATCATATCGCAGCGGAAGGCTGGAAAGAGTGGAGCAATAAAGATGATTTAGAAACGACTTACTACGCGGAGTACACAAAAGCAAATACTAAAAATAGAGTAGGGTGGTCAAAGCAATTGAAAAAAAGAACGGCCAAGAAATATAAAAAGTCTAAAATTTTTAGAAGATGGAAACCACAAGTTTAAGAATTATAAATCTGGGCATGATGAAAATCCTCTTTACTTCCATTTTGTTTTTTCTAATTCAAACCCCTTGTTTTTCACAAACAGAAATCCCTCTCTACGAAACAGAAATTCCAAATTCACGGAACGTCCCTGATCCGGAAACGATGGTTCAAAGAGGAGGAAAAAATGGAAGAGGATTTTTTGATACTTCGATCCCAACCTTGACTATTTTTAAACCTACAACCCCAAATGGTAAAGCAGTTATTATTTGTCCAGGAGGAGGTTATGCAAAAACGGCCTTTGACAAAGAGGGAATTTTGGTGGCAAAAGAATTAGTGAAAGATAGTATTACAGCTTTTGTCCTAAAATATCGAATTCCTCAAGATTTGACGAATATTGATAAATCATTAGCTCCTTTGCAAGATGCTCAACAGGCCATTCGATATATTCGTAACAATAGAAAAACATTTCAGCTTGAAGCCGATAAAATTGGGATTATGGGGTTTTCCGCAGGAGGACATTTAGCAGCATCGGCAGCTACTCATTTTCAAAAAAATGCCGATCCTAGTGAAAGAGATACTTCTTCTGTTCGCCCCGATTTTGTGGTTTTAATTTATCCGGTGATTAGTTTTATAGATGAATTAACGCACGAAGGTTCGCGTAAAAATTTAATTGGAGAAAATCCTAAGGAATCCGAAATTATGAAATGGTCAAATGAAGAACAAGTTACTTCTGATTCTCCTCCTGCTTTTTTAGTTCATGCTGCTGATGACAAAGTTGTTCCAGTTGGAAATAGTTTGGTCTATTATTCTACTTGTATCGAAAATGGAGTTTCAGCTGAAATGCATTTGTATCCCAATGGAGGCCATGGTTTTGGTATGTACAATACAACGACTAAAGATATTTGGATGGATCGCTTAGCGAATTGGTTAATGAGCCTCTAAAATAGGAACCATGAAAAGATGTTTATTATGGCTTTCTTTTTTATTACTTGGGCAAATTACTTTTGCTCAAAATAATTATTTCCCACGAGACACTAGCTATACGATTACTTCCGCCACAGTCAAAATCAAAAAGAAATATCCATCTGTAAAAGCTGTTTTCGCTAAACTTCCCAAAGCTGTTCTAGCATGTTACAATCTCGTTTATGCTGAATTAAAAGAAGGCCGCCAATTGCATCTAGACATCTTTCGTCCTAAAAAAAGAAAACGAAAAAAACGCCCTGCGGTATTGATGATTCATGGTGGTGGATGGATGGTCGGTTCCAAAGAAAATCAAATTCCAATGGCGCAGCAGTTGGCAAAAAAAGGTTTTGTCACCATCACTGTTGAGTATAGGTTAGGAGGCGAAAATCCTTATCCAGCAGCAGTTCACGATCTAAAAGCAGCCGTCCGATGGTTGCGAGCAAATGCGGATTCCTATGGAATTGATGGGGATAAAATTGCGGCTTATGGTTGTTCAGCTGGTGCTCATTTGGCTACCTTGCTCGGTGCAACAAATGGATTTTCTCTATTCGACGTTCACCCTCAAAATGCTTCCTTCTCTGCTGATGTGCAAGCCATTTTAAATATTGATGGGATAACTTCTTTTATTCACCCCGAGGCAAAGCCAGAATGGACGGGGCGCTCTGCGAATGCTTGGTTAGGAAAGTATGAAGAAAATTTTGAACGATGGAAAGAAGCCTCTCCATTAGAATACGTTGATAAAAATACACCGCCGATTTTGTTTATAAATAGTTCACGGCCACGATTTCACGCTGGGAGAGAGGACATGATTCTGATTTTGAAAAAAAATAATACGTACCATGATGTCCATACCTTTGAAAATTCACCTCATGGATTTTGGTTGGTAGAGCCTTGGTTTAAACCGACTTTAGAATATACCGAAGATTTTTTAAATACCATTTTTAAATAGAAACGATTATAAAAAACCAATTTACCATTACTCCTGATTTATGCAGGTTTAAAATGACTATTGTAAAAGGGCAAAGGCAATTTAATGAATGAACAGGAAGTAAGATGTAATCGTCGAATAATAAGGCAATCAACTAAGTTGCGGATTTACCATTTTTAATCCACTAAGACCCAGCAATACAAAACAAATCATACAGATAAAAGCGCCTACAAAATAAGAGCTCGTCATACTCAAAGAGGAACTCATCAAAAACGGGCCAATCGCACTTCCAAAAACAATAATCGTCATCATCTGCCCAACAATTGCTCCCAGGTGTGTTTTGCCAAAAAAGCGAGGCATAGCTATTGAACTCAGAACACCTTGCAGACTCGTCATTACCGCATGACCAAAAATCACCAAATAAAATCCAACTTGGTTTTCCAAAAACATCACGCCTAAACAAGCCAATGCACCGCCAAAGCTCATGAGATAAACCAAATATTTGATTTTGGTTTTATCTGCAATCCAACTAAATACCAAAGTGAAAATAACTGCTGCAATAGCTGTCGGTTGAAAAATACTCACAGCAGTTGCTCGATCTAAACCAACCTCTTGAAAAACTGACACGATATGAAAAGTAAACCCGGTAATCCATAGCCCCTGCATTGCTAACAAACCGGTTACAACCCAAAAGGCAATTGTTCGACGTGCTTTGTTTAAGGTGAATTCTTCATTTGTTGGGAAATAAATTTGACGCGTTTCTTTATGAATATCTTCTCCATCAGGTTGCAAACCAACGTCGGTTGGGTCATTTCTAAAAAAGATAAAAATGATAATTGGGAAAATAAACAAAAGGACTAACGCCGTAAATTGCCAGGCAGAACGCCAACCGTAATTTTGAATTAAATACTCAAATAAAACAGGTGCTAATGAAAATAACAATGCTGTGAAAACATTAGCAAAACCCATTGCGAAACCACGTTTGGCATCAAACCATTTCATCATCATTGTACGAGATGCTAACGTCAAAACACCTTGACCAAAAAAACGCATCATCAAAAAACCAAACAATACCGCTAAAAAAGTTGCGGTAATGGATACTGATTTTTGAGTGAAAAAAGCAATGATTTTATCTACATTACTCATGTACAATAAGGCGACTCCCAGACCAAGAGATGCGGTTATAGCAATTGGACGAACACCATAACGGTCGTACAACTTTCCCGCTTTTGTCAAAATCAAGGAACTGGTAATCGTACCACACATATACGCTAAACTCAATGTATCTCTACTTATATTAAGTGCATCCAACAAACTATCTGTAAAAGTAGAAACACCAATCGTTTGGCCAGGGACGCTCATTATAACACCCAATGTTCCCATGCCAACGATCCACCACCCATAGAAGAATGGGAAGTTTTTCGCATTGAATGGGATTTTTGCATGTTTTTTCATAGTCAAAAAATGGAAACAAGAGTCATCCCATAAGTAAAGTGTGCACGTTCTAAAACTCAGGAAAAAAGAGCACCAAATGTATTTTTAATCACACAGAGTTCACAGAGCACACAGAGTTAACGTGATTTTCGCGCGTTCGCTCTGTGAACTCAGTGTGAGCAATCCGCATATTGGCACGTGCACATACTACTTTTGGTATGAGTCAAGCGAATCGCAGGTTAAAAGATGCGCTAATTAAGGACTGTGTTCACAGCTCCAGCGGAGCGATATCTTTGTAGCAACGAAAGTTGCGTACAAATTTGAGCTCCATAGGAGCGGCACCTTACCTATTTTCAGGTGTCGCTCCTAAGGAGCTCGTATATCGTGGGTTAGTTGGTGGATTACAAAAATAGCGCTCCTACAGAGCTACCCTTAAAGCGTAGATTCAACCAACGATTCGCATGAGTCATGTCTTCGGTTATTTCAATGGCGCAAATATACAGATGAAAGTATAATAATGGTGATTCTTGGTCAAAAAAGCGGGGTTGTTTTTTAAAGGGGTGGTGAGGTAGATGAGGAGATGGGGCCTGCCCGCCTGACCAGAACGAGTCCGACTGTCTCATACGGGCGGGCGGGTTTCCTTCTAACGTAAATTGGTTCGGACTAAATAGAGAGTCTCATCACCCCATCTATCGACTATAAATGACGAAGAACCGAAAGTTTTCTATCCAACTTATAATAAACCCAATTTCTGAATACGCTAAATTTTATTTTGTCAAATCTCCATTTATCAACCTCCAAATTCCTAAGGGATTTTCATTTTGCAATGCTTGTGGTAAAAGCGAATCTGGATAAGCTTGATAACAGATTGGGCGAACGAATCGCTTAATGGCATTGGTGCCAACGGAAGTAGATTGCGGTGCAGTCGTTGCAGGATAAGGACCTCCATGTACCATCGCATGACAAACTTCAACACCTGTCGGATAACCGTTTAAAACAATACGACCGACTTTTTTTTCCAATATTTCAAACAGTTCTCTGTATTCAGAAATATCTGTTTCGGTTGCGTGAACGGTTGCGGTTAAGTGACCCTTTAATTCTTTTGCAGCTTTTAAGATTTGTGCTTTTTCCCCATAGTTCACCAAAACACTTGAAGGTCCAAAGACCTCTTCTGCTAAATGTTCATTTTCTAAAAAAGTATCAATTGTGGTTTGGAAAATTTTTGAAACTGCTTGATTGGGTGCGCTTTCATCGGCTCCTTTTGCTAACGATTGAGCGATGTTTGAAAGTTGATCAGTGCCTTTGTCGTAGGCATTTTTAATACCGGCGGTAAGCATGGTCGTGGCAGGAGTTTGAGTAATTTTTTCTTTTAAAGTATTGGAAAAATTCGCACCGTATTCGTCATCCTGAAAAAAGGTCAAACCTGGATTTGTGCAAAATTGACCAACCCCCAAATTGATAGAACCCGCTAACTTCTCAGCTATGGCAGTTGAACGTTCTTTCATCGCATTTGGTAAAATGAAAACAGGATTGGTACTTCCCATTTCTGCAAAAACGGGAATGGGCTCGGGGCGAGCGTTGGCATATTCCCAAATCGCTTTTCCTCCTCGAAAGGAACCCGTAAAACCCACGGCTTTGATGTCATGATGTTTGACCAAATATTCACCAGTTTCAAAATTATTGCTATGAAGTAAACTAAAAACACCTTCTGGCATTCCTGTTTTTTTAGCAGCTTTGATAAGCGCATCCGCTACCAATTGAGCTGTTCCTGGATGAGCAGGATGTCCTTTGACAATCACGGGACAACCAGCTGCTAATGCGGAAGCGGTGTCTCCACCCGCCGTTGAAAACGCCAATGGAAAATTACTTGCTCCAAAAACAGCTACCACGCCCAACGGAATATTCATGTGTCGAATGTCCGCATTTGCATTGTCAATTCTAGCATCGACCCAAGAACCTTCTCTTACGACCGATGCGAACAATCGTAGTTGTCCGCAAGTCCTTCCACGTTCGCCATTCAAACGCCCCTGGGGCAATGCCGTTTCGAGGTGACCTCGGTTTGTCAGTTCCTCTCCAATAGCATCAATTTCTACTGCCGCTTGTTCCAAAAATTGCGCAATTTCTTCTTTGCTCTTTTTTCTATAAGTATCAAAAGCCGCCACTGCTTTTGCTACTGTTTCATCAATTTGCGTTTTATCCGCAATGTTAAATTCGCCCTCAATGATCTGATTGTCAATTGGACTGAAAGCTTGGAATGTATTCTTCATTATGTTTAATTTTTTTTTATTAAAAAGGTTCGTAGTCATTTTTTGTAGGTGGATAATGGTTCCCTTAGTTTGCGACCGGTCACGTTAGAGGGAACCCTGATCTACCATTATCCACCCTCATTCACCCTCTGGTCCTTATCCCTAAATTAACTCTCCCGCCTTATCAATCAACCCTTTCAAAATCGCACTTTCAGCCTCATTTGGCATGACCAAAGGTGGGCGAACGGAGCCAGCATCTTTACCAATTAATCTTGCTCCTTCTTTTATCAAACTTACACCATAACCTTTTTTGTTGCTTCTAAGTTGAATAAATGGGATGAAAAAATCTTTCAAAATTTGCGAAGTGATTTCTTTATTACCCGCTCGTAATGCTTTGTAAAAATGAATGGCGACATCTGGGATGAAATTGAAAACAGCCGAGGAGTAGGTATTGACCCCAATTGAAATATAGGCCTCTGAAATAATTTCTGCAGTAGGAGCTCCACCAATATAAACTAATCGATCACCGACTGTTTTAATGATTTCATTTAGGTCTTGCATATTGCTTGTTCCGTCTTTTAATCCAATTAGATTCGGACAATCATTTGCTAATGCTTGAATGTGCTTTGCAGATAAAATTCCATTTGCACGATTGTAATAAATGACCGGCAAATTAGTGTTGTTCATAATTGCTTTGGCGTAGGCCGCAGTTCCTTCTTGAGGGCATTCCGTTAAATAAGGAGGCATCAAAAGTAAACCATCAATACCAGCATCTTCTGCTATTTTTGCTAACTCAATGGCTTCCGGAATACTACGTCCTATACTCGAAATAACAGGCATTTTTCCATTGACTACCTGAACGGCTGTTTTTACAATTTGACGATATTCCTCTTTTGAAATTGAAAAGAATTCTCCAGTACCACCTGAAACGAAAACAGTTGAAATATCTTTTGTGATAAACCACTTCAGTCGTTCCGTGTAATTATTGTTATTCAAATTACCAGCTGCATCGAAATCAGTAATGGGGAAGGAGAGTAAGCCATCGCTAAGCGCAGTTCTTATTTTTTGAAAATTCATGTTTTTTATTTTTATTGAAATATTTATTTAGTTCTTAGTGAAACCTGTCGACCTGTCTAGCACCAGAGAGAGCCGCCAGGCAGTATGTATTGGGTTTGTTTTTAAAGGGAGATGGTGTAGATGAGGAGATCGGGCCCGTTCGCCTAACCGGAACCAGTCCGACTGTCGCAGACGGTCGGGCGGGCTGGTTCCGGTTCGGACTGGCTTCCTTCTAATATAATTTGGTACGAA
>CAZDTI010000073.1:0-25762 GCA_964508085.1 uncultured Saprospiraceae bacterium
TACGCTGCTTCATATTTTTAGCGCCAGGAAAGTTAAGAATAGATCCTGTTTTCTTTCGATGCTTAAATAGTTTGTCGACATCAAGACCATTCTTATTATAAACTGCTCCTTCATACTCCGCTACTGCAATGATTTTCGCATCTCCTTCCTCCTGACAAATTTTAGCGGCGTAGTAACCTACATTACCTAAACCTTGAACAGCAACCGTTTTTCCAGCCATTCCGGTAGTCAGACCAATTTTCGCCATATCATCTTTGTGACTTACTGCTTCTTCCAGCGCATAGAAAACACCTCGCCCCGTAGCCTCTGTTCTACCTCTGATACCAGATTGAGTAACCGGCTTTCCAGTAACACATCCTGCCGCATCAATATCGCCTCCTTTGAAGGTCATATAAGTATCCAGAATCCAGGCCATTTCGCGAGCACCTGTTCCATAATCAGGAGCAGGAACGTCAATACCAGGACCAATGAAGTTTTTACGAATCAACTCTGTGGTATAACGACGAGTAATCGCTTGTAACTGGGCAGGAGTATGTTCCCGTGGAGAAATTTTCACCCCACCTTTGGCACCACCAAATGGTACATCTACTAGCGCACATTTGTAAGTCATCAACGACGCCAAAGCCATGACTTCATCTTGATTTACTTTTGAGCTGTAACGAATTCCACCTTTAGTAGGTAATCTGTGGTGAGAGTGCTGAACTCGGTAGGCTTCAACTACTTTATATTCCTTCCCGATTTTTACAGGGAAACGCATTTGGTAAACAGAGTTACAAACGCGAATTTGTTCCAATAGTCCTTTGGGTAGACCTGAGTGGGCAGCAGCTTTGTTGAAGTTACGATTTACACTGTCCAAAAAACTGACGTGTGGTGCAGATGCTTTCTTTTTAGCCATTATCTTCGATTTGTTTTTCCAGCCGGCTTATTTTCCGGTCTAGGTAAATGAGAAATAAAATGATCCCGAAAAAGATGGCCAATATAACGGCTACGACAACGTACATCTTGCCAATGTTACGCATAAAATCGTTGTTGTTAGACTGAGCATTTATAAACGGTGACCAAGATAAAAAGGTCAAAAGCAACAAGGCCATTCTTGTTTTACTGGTGGCTTTATTGCGTTGCCAAAATTCGTCTATTTTTTTTACTTTCCAAACTATCATAACCTTTTTTTTATATGATTTTTTAATTTGATTTTCTTGAAATACTCTGTTTGTTCATTTCTCGAAAAACCGATCCTGTTTCCCCTTTTTAGGTTTTGGGCTGGTGTAATTTGCGATTCACTTGCAAGTCTTTTATTGGGAACCTAATTAAGCGTTAAACTTACGTTCCATCAAACGATCCTTCATTGCCGTTGCTCTATATAATACCGACCCTATCCATACCCCCAATAAGGTCCATCCAATCACAGCCGGATAAAAAACAGCCTTCATCGTATGATCCAAATCTCCTGCACCTAATGCTGGATTTCCACCATTTCCTGGATGTAAACTGCTAGTCATCCTTGGAATCACATATATCAACGGAATCAGTGCAGCAAAGGCAAAAATATTATAAACCGCCGCTATTCGTCCCTTTTTCTCTTCGTCATCCAATGATCCTCTCAATATGAAATAAGCCAGATAAATCAATAAGGCAATAGCGGTCATATTCAATTTGACCTCCTCCCAGGTCCAATAGGTTCCCCAGGTATGTTTCGCCCATATCATTCCGGTGACTAAACCGAGCATTCCGTACAAAGTACCTGCTGCAGTTAAGGACATGGCTTTCCAATCGTCTTCTGGTTTTCCAAAGCGCAAGTACTTAAAACTTTGATAAACAGAAGCGATAAACAATATCATCATTGCCAGCCAAAGTGGAACATGATAATAAGTATTCCGGATCGTTTCATACAAGATCGCTCGGAATGGAAAGGTAAAATCACTATTCACCGTCAAGGCTGTAATTGGATTGTTAGTGAAATTATTAGTTGGGGGTGGCGTGGGGGATGTTTGTTTAATAACAAAAGCATCAGGCGAAACGGAGGCACCATCTACTGGATGATCAATTAAGACGGAGCAGCTGATTCGTTCCTTTTCTAAGGGAATGTATTTAGGGATGTCAAAAGTGGCCGTCAAATGGGTTTCATCTATCGCTTTGACTGCTTTAGCCTGTAAGGCTAAGTCATCTGTCATCTTTAGCCAGACCCGTGTCTTTTCCCCTTCGGCAGTGTACCCGGTGTTATAACCTTCGAGATTCAGGGTTACTGAAGTTCCTGTTTCGGCTTTACCGGGAGAGACGTCGTAAATACCAGGTTTTAGTGGTACTAATAACCCGGCAATGAAGGTATAGGTCAGTAAAGCTACTCCTAGAATTTTCCACCATGATTTTCGCATTCCCATATTTTGTATTTTTATTGTTGTGATTTGAATATACTTATCCTCTTGAAGTTTAATATTCTGCCAGCGTAGCCCCCAGCTCTATCTGGCTACTAGACAGGCCCTAAAGGGGAGCTTCCACCCGCAGGTGCATCAGTTAATAAAAAACTCGTTTCTAAACAAATATTGTTGAGTCTTACTGTCTAACATAAGTCGAATGCATCATTTTCAAACGCCATCCTTTTTCCGTGGGCACTGCCAATGCGCTTTCCAACCACTTTGCTTGAGCAACGAGTGAGTCTCCTTTGAAAAAATCAGCATAATTATCATAGGCAATTTGAATTGAAGGGCCATATTTATCTATGGAAATATATTCCATTCTATTCACCCGTTTTGGTCTTTCGGTATTGGCCAGTTGTCTACGCATAAATACTTTTATTCTATCATTGTCCCAAACTTCTCCGTTTTCTAAAATGATAAAATCGTCTGTATGATAGTCACTTATTTTGGTAGAGTCTACCCCACCCCATAAATCATCAAAGGCACCTTGAATTAGGTCTTTGGCGATTTGTGTTTCTTTAGCAGAAATTGGTACTTCTTCTTTCTTCGCTTGTGGAGCCTGACAAGATTGGAGAAAGAAAATTAAAAGTAAAAAAACGCTTAAGCAAAATCGGTTCATCTTATTTGGTTTAGTGTAAACAAAAATAATCACTCTTAATCACGCCACAGAAATGGGAACAGGACAAAAGCCATCGCCAATAAAATCCCATCTATCGCCAGTAAAATTAATATATCTTTTGAAATGCTCGTATCAGTTAGTAAGCCTAAAGCATTGGCTGATATTTTTATTAAGGTCATCAAAATCGGAATCACAATAGGGAAGCTCAATATGGCCATCAAGGTCCCACTATTATTTGCTTTAGCAGCTATAGCAGAAACAAAAGTTATGGCAATAGACAAACCAACAGATCCTAAAAACAAAGCAGTTACAAATTGCCCTGTACGTCGTACCGGATTTCCGGCAACTAAGCTGAAAGCTCCATAAGCTAGTAACGAAATCACCAACAACAGTATTACATTATATAAAATCTTAGATAAGATGATGGCAGTCGGATTAGTCAGTGTATAATAATACAACTGTCGATTACCGCTTTCTTGTACAAAACTTTTTGCTACCGCATTCACAGAGGCAAAAAGCATCACAATCCAAAACAAGGTATTCCATGCCATCGCATTGACATTTACAAAGGCCATATACACAATGAAAACTGTAGAAATGACATATAGCAATATCCCGCCAATGGCATATTTTTGCCGTAGCTCAATCAGGACTTCTTTTCGTAGTAGAAAAGCTATTTCTTTAAGTAGTGTCATTACGGGGCTAATGTAGGCTTAATTGATGGGAATGCGTAAGGGGGAATGTTTGTTTTTTGTAACAAAAAGAGGGAGAATTGAAAATTGAAAAGGAAAAACCCGCCCACCCGAGTCATTCGGGCTGGTTGAAAATTATCGGGACGTACCAATATGCTGGTAGATGAGGAGATGGGTTAGATGAGCTTATGGGATTTCTCTTGGCTCGGACCAATTTACCTTAGAGGGAAGGCTTATCTTCCTTTTTGAAAAGTTCATAAGATGGCTTTAAGGCCATCTTATGAAGTCCGACGAATCTATTTTACGGATTATTCCTGCGTCTGGTGGCTCGACAAATTTGACCATGAAGCAAACAAAAGCCCCATTTCCAAAAGAAAACAAGGCTTTCATATTATTATTTCATTCCCTCCAAACTAGAGGTAAATTCTTATAAAGCTGTAAAGACTACCGTCCATCGTTTTCCCGTAAACCGTAAAACCGTCTACCGTGCTACGCAACCACAGGGCCAGCAGCTACAATTTCTTTAGCTGTAGCGGCCGCATATTGTTTGAAGTTGTTGTCAAACAAAGTGGCCAGTTTCTGTGCAGTCGTATCGTAATCCTCTTCGTTTCTCCAGGTGTCTCTTGGATTTAGGATTGCGTTTGGTACATCTGGACAAGACTTAGGCATGCTTAATCCGAATACTGGGTGCTGTTGATAATCTACTTTGTTTAGATGCCCATCCAAGGCCGCTTTGATCATAGCTCTGGTAAAGGATAATTCTATACGACTTCCAACGCCAAAACTGCCACCTGTCCATCCAGTGTTGACCAACCAAACGTTAATTTTTCCATTTCCTGATCTTGATCCTTGACGAATTTTATCTCCAAGTAATTCTGCATACTTCGCAGGGTGTAGTGGTAAGAATGGAGCGCCAAAACAAGCAGAGAAAGTCGCTAGTGGTTCGGTGATTCCTACTTCTGTTCCAGCGATTTTTGCAGTGTAGCCACTCATAAAATGGTACATTGCCTGCTCTGTTGTCAACTTAGAGATTGGAGGCAATACACCGAAGGCATCACAGGTTAGGAAGAAAATATTTTCGGGGACATCACCACGTGATTTGAACATGATGTTGTCGATGTGATATATTGGATAACTAACACGTGTGTTTTGTGTTATAGAAGTATCTGCAAAGTCAACCGTGCAACCATCCTCTTTGAATCCTACGTTTTCCAACATGGCTCCAAATTTAATGGCTTTGAAAATTTGCGGCTCTTTTGTCGCAGAAAGGTCTACTGTTTTTGCGTAGCAACCTCCTTCGAAATTAAATACAGATTCCTTAGACCAGCCGTGCTCATCGTCTCCGATCAAACGTCTTTCCCGATCCGCTGATAAAGTTGTTTTTCCTGTTCCGGAAAGTCCGAAAAACAAACAAGTGTCTCCATTTGAACCTGTGTTGGCAGAACAGTGCATGCTTAATACGTTCTTTTCTGTTGGTAATACGAAGTTCAAAACAGAGAAGATTCCTTTTTTGATTTCTCCAGTGTAGGCTGTTCCACCAATAATAATCTTCTTTTTTGTGAAGTTGATAATAGCGAAATTCTCTTGTCTGGTATTGTGAATTTTAGGGTCTGCCTTTACAGAAGGGAAAGAGTATACTTCCCAGTCCGCGGAGAAGGTTTCCAGTTCTTTTTCCGTTGGGCGAAGGAACATGTTGTAAGCAAAGATACTTTGCCAAGGATATTCAGTATAAACTTTTACGTTTAATCTGTAATTCGGATTAGCGCAAGCGAAAGCATCACGGACAAAAATTTCGTCTTGGCTATTTGCATAATTAATAATATCCTCATAAAGCGCATCAAAACTATCTCCAGAGATTGGAATATTGATGTTGCCCCAGTCTACAGTTTTACTGGTAATGTCGTCTTCAACGATGAAACGATCCTTTGGAGAACGACCAGTAAATTTTCCTGTTTTTACCGAAAGGGCACCTGAGCTAGACAATGTTCCTTGCTTTAGTTCAATCGTTCTTTGTACCAAGGCAGCGGGACTTAAATTGTGCCGTTGATTTTTCTGAGTTAACTTTTCCATGAATGATTCTGGATTTAATTAGTAATTCAATTTTTTTGGTTAATACTATACTTTAATCTGTTGTTAGTTGGTCGTTTCCTACAACGAATAACTAGACTTAACTATTAATTGCCAATATGAAACTAAACCATATAAATTATATTTATACAAATACCAAAAGCTTGGCCTTGGCCAAGCGATTTAGCAGTTTTCCATAATTAAAAGTAAGGGTACGGTAGTAATTTATAAATAGGTAAAGATAAATGGTAATAGTAGTCGGTACGCAAAAGTAAGACTTTTTGATTCATCTTCTATGCAAATGAACAGCAAATACCTTAAACTCGATGTAAAAGACTGAACCTTTCTGAAGTCTATACTCTTAGTGTTTTTCTACACTTAGTTTAGACCACAAATAAAACAGAGCAAAACATATAAAATATACGTTTTGCTCTGTTTTATTTTCGGTTTTTATTGATACAGCTATTCCTTATTTAACAACTACAGTTTGTGCTTTAACTCCAAAATCTGTCTTCAACTCAATAAAATAAGTACCCGCAGCAAAGTCAGCAGCTTGGAAAAAATACTTTGATTCGCCTTGCGGCAATTGTCCATCCAACAATGTAGCTACTCTTCTACCAAATACGTCTGTAATAGTAATACTCGCGTTGGTCGCGACTCGGCTGGTTACTGGAATGCAAGTGATTGAACTAGATGGGTTTGGGAAAGCAGATTCCATAGCAATGGTTCCAAAGTCAATTTCCTGAGTAGAAACTGCTTGGCCTACTTGAAAACTGAAATATCCTTCTGGAGCCGGCATGGGTCGTACTTGTTCTTTTCCATCCGTTGCTTCTGCGTGGATGTAGTAGTAAACCCTTGTGCCCGGTTCCTGATTAGGAATTGCAGCACCAAAGTTATCACTTCCCATATCATTCATGCTCACAGCTGTATAGGCGGCAGCTAAATCTGTTTTATAGTACATCGTTGCATTTGCAATTCCTTCTACATGCTTGATTTTTGCTTCAAGTGGGTAGTCATCATTACCAATTTCTTGATCTCTAACAGCTTGATGGCTTATCCAAAGTGGGTTATCTGCTCCAATTTCTTTTGTGATGCAGTGAATGGCTCCACTCAAAGGAATAATCGCATTACTGTTGATTCCAACGATATTATAACCTGGCATCGCATCAGCCCAAATTTCTAGAGCGGGTTCATCATATTGTTGCTCATAAGTAGGTACTAAGATGGTTTTATTGACAAATACAGCATTGGTATAAGTCCTATAATCACCATTTGTATTTGGGTAAGATCCATTTTCTGGAGGCATCGGAATGCGAATCACTTCATAAGGCGTTCCATATGGAGTGGTGAAATTGTCTAAAATGTATTGAATGTTCGCTTCTATCGTTGGTCCATCTGCAATACCTTCTGGGTACTCTCCGACTAACAAAGTTGTTTCATCAAGCAACTTCATATGCATATCGATATGGTGAATCAAATCGAAAGGAAGATTGGTCATTTTCGGATAAATGCTGATTCCCATGAAGTCAGTCATGAGTTGATCGATGTCTTCTTCTGAGTGGTTACTGGTTCCCCATTGGTTGGAGAAATCGTTTTCCTCTAAGATTAGTCGAGAGGAAAAGCCTGTTCCTAATCCATCTGCCATAAAATTCCCTCCAGTGTGGACCAAATCCGTAGGAGCATTAGTCGTACAATAAATAGGAATATCCAACTCATCTGAAATAACTTCAGGAACAGCGTCATCTAGTGGTCGTGGTCGGTTGTAAATCCAATCTACAAAAGCAAGCTCCTCTACATCATTCAAGTAAACCGAGTTTGGCCCAAAATCTCTCATCCAAATACTATTAAAATCATCCTCAACAAAAGTAACCCCTGTATTCCAATCCACTCCATTTGCACCCAGTTGGTTTTTTACAATATTCTCATTGTCGCAGATGATAATCACCTGACATTCTTCTTTAGCTGCAGCTACAATTTGAGATTGGATGGAATTGAAACTCCCCGTCCAGGTAATTGCCAATCCTTGTAGTTCTTCCCATTCCGCCATTGTTCTGACTGAGGTAGCAGGTGCCTCAAATTCGCAGTCCGCTAAAAGGTCCCGGGCAGCTCGTTCAGCATTGTACGCTGGAATTAACGCTTCTTCTCCCGGAGCAAAGCCCTTGGGTAAACGCTGATCTTGTGCACTAGAGATAAATGACATTACACACAATAATAAGCAGCAGATGCTTGTAAAAATGGATTTCATAATATCTTAGTTTTGTATTATTAAAATTTAAAAATAATACCCAATGAAGGCAGAATCGGCAACTGGTTTCTTCTTTCATATTTCACTCGATCAAAGAAGAATATATTTTCTCTGTTGTAAGCGTTTGTTACACTTATTACAGTTTCGAGGCTAGTTGTTTTAGTAAATTTGGCAGTGTGCTTCAAGGACAAATCCATTCTATGGTAATAAGGGAGACGTCCACCATTTCTATCATCAGCAAATACTGTTTCCAAATCCGGTTGCTCCGTCAAAGGGTCAGCATCTAAACCATTCAGCAAAAAGAATTTCCCTAAGAAACCTTGTGTCTGTGTAAATGGGAAACCAGATCCCATGTTCCATCGAACACCTGCTTCAAAATTCTTTTGCGCACCGAAAGTATAGGTAGCTAGGAAGTTTACATTGTGTCGACGATCAAACACAGTAGGGTAAGTTTGTATTCCATCATAACGATTTACAAAACCATAAGAATAAGTTGTCCAAATATAAAGGTTTTTCTTTTGGTATTTGAATAGAAAATCAATTCCGTAGGCGTCTCCTGTTTCTGTAACAAAATCAGGATCTTCCGCTGATAGTTTATTGGAATTGATGGCAATCAATTGATTGAAACGCTTATAATAAGGCTCAACATTGAATTCTAGATGTTTGGTTATGTCCACTTCCAATCCTGCAACTCCATGAATGGATTTTTGCAATTTGTCATCTGTTGTTTCTATTCCCTCTGGATCAAAAATACGTTCTGAAGGTCCAGAAAGGAAACCAACAAAGAGGTTAACTACATCTTGTTCATTTACGGTACTAACTAAGTTCTGGGAGTATAATCCACCCGCTGCTTTGAATCTCAAACGATCAGAAATATTGTATTTCAATCCAAAACGAGGCTCAAGTCTGATCTTAGATTGAGAAGCGTAATAATGAACTCGTATTGACGGTTCTATAACAAGGTTCTTCGCTTTAATTTTATATTTTAGATAGGCAGCTAATTCTGTTGTGAAATCTCTTTGAGTAAAACCTTGTCCAAAAAGATTTTGAAATTCGAAATTGGTATCAAAGCCTGTAAATTCAAGCCCATACTTTAATTCATTGTCTTTTACAAAGTTCGTGAAATTGATATCCACCGCATAGTTACTAATTTCACTGCTACGAGGGGAATCGTCTTCTTCCTCCAGATCAATTGAATATTTGGAAAAAGCAAAGGTTCCTCCCACTAGAAAGTTGGAAGAGGGCGGAATCAATGTGAAACTTGCTCCTAGACCAAAGTTGTTCCAACTCACTTCTGCGAGGCTATCGAAGTCAACCTCATCATTAAAATTGAAACCGAAGGTGTTGAAACTACTACCATTAGGCGTTACAAAGGAAACTTTTCCATAAACATCTGTGAAGGAATAAGGCAAACCTGTACTATCGGCGTAGCTGTATAAAGTCTTTGAAGTCTGTTGAAGTAAGGATTGTTTTGCGGTAAGCAAATAAGAGATGCTTCCTCCTTTTTCTTCATCTAATTTTTTGATGGGGCCTTCTAATAATACTTTAGTAACAAAAGGATTCAAGGAAACCAAGCCACTGGTTTTCTTTTTGTTACCTTCTCTTGTTTTGATATCTACAATTGCAGAAACAGCTCCACCATATTCTGAGTTAAAACCACCCGTCAACACATCCACGCTTTTGATGGCTTCTGTTTCGAAAACGGAAAAGAAACCAATGGAATGAAAAGGATTGTAAATACGCATTCCATCCAATAATATCTTATTCTGAATTGGAGAACCTCCTCTAATGTATATTTGTCCACCTTGATCCCCAGTTAGAATAACACCAGGAATAACGGTTAAATATTGTGCTATATCCGCTTCTCCACCAATAGTTGGTAAGGCTTTAATTTGTTTTGCTGTTACTCGTACTTTAGAAACCTGTACTTCCTTTTTTGCTAGCTCTTTCTTACCAGACACATTTACTATATCCAGACTAAGGCCTTCCGCCAAGAATATTTTTTTATATACAATTTGCCCTTCCTTAACAATTACCTCCACCTCTGAAGGTGCATATCCAATGTAAGTTGATACGACCTTGTATGTCCCTGCTGGAACATCGGAAATAGTGAAAAAGCCAGAACCATCTGTTGTGGTTCCCAACGTGGTGCCATCCAATACTACATTACCATATTCTACAGGAGCCCCTGTTTCTTTATCGTAAACGTTTCCTCTAATCGTGGCCGTCTGTGCAAGCAGTCCAATACTTAGACTAAAAATAAATAAGGTAAAAACTAACAGTCGCTTCATTATGTGGGTTTTATAACAGGCACCTCTAAAATTTTCATCTTTCTTGAATCCCTATTTTGGGAAACTTTCAAAGGTCCAAAAGAATTTAAAATAAGATGCAAAGATAGCTTATTCGTAGAAAGAAGCGATATAATTTTCTGTCTTTGATGGGGCAAATATGGCATTCGGCAACAGATTTCTATTAATTTTGAACCATGAGTCAATTTCGTGTATTTCTTCTCCTCATTTGTATCTGTACCCTTTTTCAATGCCAATTGGAAGAAAGTCCCGCTCAAACTAAAAATATAACTGAAAAGCTTAGTGTAAAAGGGAGTAATATTGATTTATTGATTTTCAAAAAGGAGATGAAACTAGAATTGTGGCGCACAGACAGCCTATGCAAGGAACGTATCTCTAGGTTAGACCTTCAAAAGAAAGCCTTTTACCCTATTGGTATATATGGACTTCTTTCGAAAAATGGAGAATGGCTACCTAACATCGAAGAAAACAAAGCACTTCGAAAAGGTTTACAATTAAATAGAAAATCATTTCCTAAAAACTTGCCTCTAGCTTATGAAGAGAAACAAACTGATCTTTTATCTTTGCTCGCTGTCGAAGACACTGCTCATGTCGGAAGGCAGCTAAAAGAAGCAAAAAGTGCCCAGATTTTAGTTCTTCCAAGTGACAGTAGAACAGGAAAGCCCTTTGAAGGAAGACTGAATGGGGAGCCTTGGTTTCCGGAACTATATAGTAGTTTGGAACTTTGGATAAAGGATTTTCAACCGCCTATTAATCGTTAATTTTTTTTCATGTCAAAACCTCATATTGTTCTTCTCGATGCTCATTGTATGAATCCTGGAGATTTGGACTGGACTCCAATCAGCAAAATTTCAGATTGCACTTTTTATCCTCATACCAATCCAGAAGAAATAGTTGACCGTGCACAAAGCTGTGAAATCTTGGTTGTAAACAAAACCGTTATAGATGCAGAGACCATTAGTCAGCTGCCTTGGTTGAAGTGTATTTGCGTTACGGCCACCGGCTACAATAATATAGATGTAGAAGCTGCTAAAGCGAAAGGCATTACGGTATGTAACGTTAGTGGCTACAGCACTGCTTCTGCTGGTCAACATGTATTTGCATTGTTATTAGAATTAACCAATAATGTTGGATTGCATCACCAGACGGTCAAACAGAACCAATGGTCTCAGAATCGAGACTTCTGTTATTGGAAAAAACCCATTATCGAACTTTCTGGCAAAACAATGGGTATATATGGTATGGGAAAGATTGGTCAAGAAATTGCAAAAATTGCTACTGCTTTCGGAATGAACATTATTTATAACAATAGATCCGTAAAACATTTCCCCAATCAGGAGCAAGTAAGCCTAGATACTTTGCTGGAAAAAAGCGATGTGATCTGTTTGGCTGCCAATTTATCAAAAGAGAACTTTCAAATTATAGATCGATTCACTTTGAGGCAAATGAAGCCGACAGCATTTCTTATTAATACGGGCCGAGGGGATTTGATAGACGAAGCAGATTTGCTTACCGCTTTAGAAAAAAATCAAATTGCGGGTGCTGCTCTTGATGTACTAGCACAAGAGCCTCCACAAGAGAATCATCCTTTGACCCAGCTTAGTAATTGTATTGTGACTCCTCATATCGCCTGGGCAAGTGGAGATGCTCGGAAACGATTGTTAAAAGAGACTGCAGAGAATATAAAGGCCTTTTTAAGAGGGATGCCAATAAATGTAGTGAGCTAATAATTCTTAGAGCACAACGGATATATAAGATTGTTGTAATCCACATTTCAACTAGATCGTTAGAGAAAATAAACAACTAAAAAACAATAACTATGAAAAAAATAGTAGTCCTAACCGGTGCAGGCATTAGTGCAGAATCAGGAATCGCCACTTTTAGAGATTCTAACGGTCTTTGGGAAAACCACGATGTGATGGAAGTTGCCTCTCCAGAAGGTTGGCGCAAGGATCGGGAATTGGTACTGGATTTTTACAACCAACGCCGTAGACAATTGCACACAGTAGAACCAAATGATGGACACCGAGCTTTGGTCAAACTAGAAGAAAAATACGACGTTGCAATTGTAACACAGAATATTGATGATTTGCACGAACGGGCAGGAAGCAAATCCATCATCCACTTACATGGTCAATTGCTAAAAGCGCGAAGTACAAAGAATGAAAGTTTGGTCTACGACTGGCCAGGGGACATTACCTCCGATGACAAATGTGAACAGGGATCACAATTACGTCCACATATTGTTTGGTTTGGAGAAGGTGTACCAATGCTAGAGCGAGCGGCAGAGGTCGTTTACAACTCTGACATTGTTATCATTGTTGGAACTTCGATGAACGTTTACCCGGCGGCGGGCTTGGTGGGCTATGCTCGTCCAGGAGTGCCCGTTTATTATATTGATCCGAATCCGACGATTTCTTATGAGTTGACACAGCGACCAAATTTGGAGGTGATTAAGAAGAAAGGTGGGGTTGGGATTCCGGAGTTGGTGGAGCGGCTTTTGGGGATTGAGGGTTGAGGATTGAGGATTGAGGATTGAGGATTGAGGATTGAGGATTGAGGATTTAAAAATGGTGAAGTTATACTTAAAATTTATTTGCTATTAGCACTACTTCTCCGTTTTTCAAACCCAATTTATTTTCTTCGTTTTCCTCAAAATTTCGGACTTCTACTTTAAATCCGGTCTTTTCCAACCTAGTAACGAGGCCTTTTACAGAATAGATGCGGACGTGGTCGTCTTGGCCGAAGTGCTTTAAGCGTCCTTCCGGAGTTGTAATGTTATAGTCTTCGTAAATATCTCCAGTCTTAAAGGGGGTTTGAATGAGGATTTGGCCTTTTGGTTTTAAAATTCGAAATAGTTCAGCCATTGCTATTTCATCGGCTTCGATGTGTTCTAGAACATGGTAGCAAATGATGAGGTCGAAGCTATTGTCGGACTCAGCGATGTTAGTGATGTCCAGTTGTTTATCGGCTTCAAATTCGTTTACGTAATCAGTAGTAATGTAATGCGCTGGGTGACTGCTTTTAATTTTTTTTGCAAAGGCTTTTGGTGGAGAAAAATGAAGTATGTGTTTTCCACTTAGTCCAATTTCGAGTTCCAGGATCTGGTAGAGTCTTCGTGTTCTGGGGAGGCAACCGCAATTAGGGCAGAGCTTTTCATTAATATTGGAGAGCTGAACGAATTGACTAAGTTTGAAGTTGCAGATGTTACATTGGTGCTTGTCTCCTCGATATTTCAGGGCGATGATGGAACGGAAGAAGGACTCGTTCTTTTGGAGGAAGGACTTGGGGAATAAAGCTTTAGCAGTTGATTTTAACTTTTCGTACATATTGCTCTTATAACTATAAATAGAGAGCCAAAGATAGGTTTTGCTTTTTGAATAAAGAAAGTAGTACTAAAAAAGCCCCGGCATCCATCTCCTGATGCCGGGGTCTTTCTATTTAATTTGACTCAACGTAATTACTGGATTCTCACTCGTGCCATTCCAACTACTACTTCCTGATTAACCAAGCCGAAACCGTCTCCAAAGCATTCCTCAAAAAGCTCTTCCAGTTCGTCATCGTTATTAACAGTGGCGGCTGTGCCATCTTCGAGTGTAACATTTACCGGATAAGCCAATGTTGGGTCTTCATCAGAATCAGGGTTTTCTTCGTAGTATTCGAAAATAGATCCAAATAATGTTTCATCATCATTTGCAGTTACCGTTGTACCGTCTGGCAAAGTGACATCGATTGGATAAGTGAATTCGAAGCAAAGTTCCTCGATTAAAATGCTATCACAATCTTCAGGGTCTTCCCATTCTCCACCAAAACAATCCGCATATATATCTTCCAGGCCTTCTTCATCAGCTACCTCTTGAGTCGTTCCATCCTCTAGGATAACGTTGATTGGGTATATAATTTCAAAGTAGTCATAATCCCCTCCGTTTTCAAAAACAGTCTCCCAGTCCTCTTCACTGCTTACCGTTACTGTGCCACCATTTCCGTCAGAAAGGTTGATTGGGTACGCGAAAGTAAAACATAGATCTTCGTCCCAGTCTTCTTCCCAGTCTTCTTCAAATTCTCCATAGCACTCGTGGTAAAGATCGCAAAGTGCTTCATCGTCAGCAACTTCCTGAGTAGTGCCATCAGCTAGTGTTACAGATATTGGGTATACTAATTCTGGGTAATCATCTGGCTCATCTTGACCTTCAAAGTATTCTATTATTATATCCCAAAGTTCTTCTTCTGAGTTGACCGCTACCTCCCCTTGGCCAGGGACATCTACGTTTATTGGAAAATTCATTGTGAAACACTCGTTTAGAGAATCAATTGAACTATCTTCATCTCCGCCGGATACTAAGGCTAGAAAATTCCCATTTGGAGTACCATTGTTATTTTGTGTCGTTGGTTCTGGGCTTGGGGTTACTTCGTCTTTATCGCAAGAGCTGAACAATACAACCATTGCCAATAGGATCATGCTGATTTTTGCTAATTTCTTTAATGTACTCATCTTTTAAAAGTTTTAAGGTTTAGAATCAATGGACGCTAATTTCTATCATCGATTCTTGAAATTCAAGTAGGATTTTTTTGCTTTCAAATCCGCTTGTTTTATATTCATGGGCTACTTTTGCCGCATTTCGATTACAAGACATATCGAATTTCAAACTCCCCTATTACTTTTTTATTTTTTTTCATTTTTCATAGATAAGACTTTATTTATCATCAAAATCAAACTTCTCAAAAAAATCACTAAACACTGAATATCAATAAGTTACAAGCAATCATAATTATTAAAAAATATTTTTCTATAAAAATTTATTTAGCTGAAATAAATATAACTTTTTATAAAAAATCGAAGTATACTGAATGAATAACGGCAAGTTTTATTTTTTTTATACTGAAATTATGCTTCATTTTTTAACTAAATTAATATATTTGTAAAACAATATTCTTATCCAAAGTTTTTCCAAATCCAAATAATTTCTGATCTACAAATAGGCATAGCGCTAATTTATTGACATCAATAAACTGGCCCTCCACCTTTGTTCGGCAATGTATCTAACAATACATTTTCACTAGCTACTTATGTCTCCTGACGGCTTAAAACTCCGATCAGCAAAAGCCACCAGCATGCCTTTGAGTAAGCAACTTAGAATTTCAAAACGATAGCTATTTTATTACGAATTAAAATTTCCTTATGAAAAACATGCTACCTCTTTTCAAAACATTACTATTTAGCATTTTGCTTATCTCCATAACAAATGTACATGGTCAATATTTAGCCCCAGCGATACCCAACAATAATATTACACCAAGCCTTTTCACTTCTAGCTCAGCAAGCTCCTCTTCCTTAATTGAGTGTAATCGTCAAGCTATAATTGACGATTATAATGAGAACTACCTGGGCTCCAATTTTAACACTGCAGAAATAGCTTGGACTGGCGATGTAGCAACCTGTGCCCCTGGAAGCATTAGCGCCACTGTACATGATAAGATACTACAACGGATCAATTACTTTAGACGGTTGGCACAAGTTTCCGATGACATTCAGTTGAACGAAATAAAGAATGGCAAGTGCCAAGAGACCGCACTGATGCTACTAGCTAATGGAGCATTGACTCATTGCAGCGGCCCAAATAATTCTCCCTGTGACACTTTTCTTTGCAACACCACAAATGCCATAGAAGGGGCACTAAGTTCCAATATCGCAAATAACAATTGGGATTACGCCAACCCCATTGACATGTACATACAAGATAGTGGCTCCAGCAATGTAGATGTGGGCCATCGCCGGTGGATTTTATTTTCTCGAGGAAACGAAATGGGGAATGGCATTACACCCAACAAACACGCACTGTGGGCTATTGGAGATTTCGCTGCTACTCCGACTTACAATAATTTCATTGCCTATCCGTCTCCTGGCTTTTTCCCGAGAAGTCTGCTTTATAGCCGTTGGTCCTTTGGCATACCAGATGCTAATTTTTCCAACGCTACCGTTAGCGTGACGAGAGATGGACAAGCTATGACTACATATATTATTTCCAATAACACTAACTATGCCGATCCAACTTTGGTTTGGGTAGTGGGAAGTCCTCCTTTCACTACCGACGCAGATGTCGAATATGAAGTTACAATCTCTGGAATTACGGGGGCTCTGGAAAATTCTTACACCTATACAGTCATCGCTATAAAAGAAGAAATGCCTTCTTTCTCTTACGAAAAAACAGATCCTTTTTGTAATGACAATGGCGAAGTAACTGTTGATTTTAATGTCGGAGCCGAAAGTTATTTTTGGACACCTGGAGGAGACACTACGCAAACGATAACCAATCTCGCCGCTGGAACTTACCTTCTTACCGTAACAGATTTAAATGAATGTGAGTATGTCGATTCTGTAACTGTAGTCAATGACACCATTACAACTCCTCAGCCTGGAGATGGAACACCCGTCAGTTTTCAATCAATTTCCAACATGGGAAGTTTAAACGTTTCCACTACGGGCACCGATCTTAAAACCGACGAAGCAACAGGCTGGTGGATTACTACAACAAATCCCGTTCACTCAGGTATTTCTAATCAAACGGAATTAGACAGTACAATTGCTCAAGCGGATATACAACCTTATAACAATGGAATCGCGATTGACAATTCCCCAAGTGTACTCTTCCTGAACGATTCCATTTTGGATGGGATAACCTACGATTGTGCTAACATGGATCCTTCGGTAATTTACTATGCAACGCCTTTTATAACAGCCTATCGAACCACGATTCCAGATACCAGCTGTGTTGCTGAAAATGGAGCGGTGGGAAATCTTTTTATCGGAGGCCAAGCGGGTAAATACACTTCCATTTCTCCGGTTGATATTGATTGCAGACCGGCTTCCTTGTTAAGCTTACCAATTTATACTTTGGAGATAACCATTTCAGACTACACAGGACCTGTTGGCGAATTGGGGATTTGGATACAAGACAATAGTTTTAATGGAAACACGCTACTGTATTATCCTTTCTTGGCAGGAAATGGAACCTATACTTATACTCAAAACGATCTGATGAATTATGTACCTAATGATCCTGGCGACCCTAGTTGGTCAACTGGCTTAACGGTACTTTCTTGGCATATGAACGGAAATGGAATGCAAAATGGTAATCTAGAAGTATCCCTTGACATTACCTACCCAGGAGATCCGGGAATCCCATTTCCAAGTATGACTTATAGTTCTTGTATTTTTGGAACGCCCGTTTCTTTCGGCTGCTCCGATTGTCAGACTCCATTAAACATACCGACGGCAGTTGGCACTTATCATGCAACCAATGAATGTACCGATGCTTCTGGATGGACGCATTACTGGGATAATGTTGATGGCGTAAATGGCAACTCGGATGATTTGTTTTTGCTCTCTGTTCAAAAGGATGCCAACGACATTGGAACCATTGATGATGGGACTTTTGACCTCTTCATAACAGTTGGAAATAATAATACTGGCGATGCCGTTCACATCCCTTCGACAGTCCCTTATGTTACCAATCCGGAAGGTTGGTATTTGATGGATCGTTATTGGTTCGTCTCACCCACCACCCAACCAAGCACTCCTGTTGCCGTCCGTTTCTATTATACCACTGAAGATTTTAATGATATTGATAACGCTCCTGATATAGATCCGCTTGGACATGAAAGTTTGGCATTTTATAAGACCTTAAATCCTGCAAATCCTGATCCTGGCTTGGGTCATAACGGAATCACCTCTTCTCAGATAAATTTTTACAATACAGAAGGAGTCGATTGGCTATACACTGGAGATGCCTTTAATAATTACCATACAGCTGAGTTATTCACGGTCAATGAATTTTCTGGAGGAGGTGGTGGAGCCAGCGATTGTGAAGGTTGTGGTCCTTTACCTGTTGAGCTGATTTCCTTTACTGGAAATTTGGAGGAAGATCAGGTTTTGCTAAAATGGAAAACAGCAAGTGAAGAGAATAATGATCATTTCAAATTGGAAAGGTCTACCGATGGTATTCGCTTTGAGTTATTATCAAACATTCCAGGGATGGGTAATAGTAGTCAAATGCAACAATACAAATACATTGATAAAAACCCTGCAAAAGGCATTAATTATTATCGGCTTTCTCAAGTAGATTTTGATGGCTCTAGCCATCACTCTGGAAATATGGTGAGTGTTAATTATAGTAAAGAAGAGTTAATTTCTTATTTCCCTAATCCAGTTTTAGATAAGTTATACATTCGAATGGAATCGTCTTCTAACAGAAAGATAGTTTATGAGTTGTATGATGTATTAGGACGATTGGTTGATCATGGACAATTTGATCGATCTGATATTCGGGAAGGTTTTGAATTAGATATGAGTCGTTATAACGAAGGCATGTATTTAGTTCAGATAACTGATGGGACTAAGAATTATACCTTTTCTTTTTTGAAGGAGTAAAAGATAATAAGTCAAGCGAACTAAACTTACTGCAAAGATTCGTAACGTTCAATTATTGTAAAGCGAGATTCGTTGCGTTTCTTTGCACTTTTCCAGTAAAGTTTATTACTAAAAGCATATCAATTTATTAGGTATGCTAAAACTCAATTGAGTAATAAAAGGAAGGGGTAAATTTCAGCAAGGTAATAGGATCTCTGGTAATAGCTCCAGTCATCAAATCACGATCATAGGAATAAAAGGCTACGTTTGCTCTATTATAAACATTGTAAGCTCCTATTTTTAGAACTTGCTTTACCTTCCCTATTTGGAATTGATAATTGACGTTTACATCCAATCGATGATAAGCTTTTCCACGTTGTTGGGTACGTAAAATATCAGGATCTATTTCTGGAGGTTGTTGATAAGGATCTAGAAAAAAGAACTTATTTCCAGCAGGAGCTTTGATTCTTATTTCTTGATTAGGACTATTCCATTTCCAATTTAGACTTATGTGCCAGTTTTTATTAAATTGATGAAACGCAAAAAGATTTAAACTATGTCGCTGATCAAAACGAAAAGGAAAAGGCTCCCCTTGATAGAGCTGGTCGAAGTTCCGATTTGTCTTTGCGAAACTATAACTTAACCAGCCTCCAGTTTTCCCTTCTTTTTGTAACAATAATTCCACACCTCTTGCATCTCCTGAACCGGAATACAATCCATCTATTGAAAAATCATTGTTTATTGTAATTCCTGATGACAAACCAGTATTTTCTGTTATTAATAATCCTTTCATTTTTTTATAGTAAACCTCAAGGGATATGCTAAAGTTTTTAGACAGTTTTTTTATCGCTCCTAACTCATAAACCCAAGATCTTAAAGGCAATTCTTCTTCCGTAGATGGCAACCAAATATCACTGGGAAGACTCAGGCCAGAAGAGGATATCTGATGTAGATATTGAACCATTCGACTCACACCACCATTAAACTGCCAGGTTTTAAAAGGTTGATATTGAGCACTTAAGCGCGGTTCTAAGTTGAAAAAGCTCCCATTATGCCCACTAAAAGTAGAGGCACGGAGCCCCCCATTCAATTTTAGATTTTCACGCAACTTAAAATCATCTTCAATAAATGCGGCCGACTCATAAGAAATAGTGGATCTTTTTTCAAACTCCCCTAAAAAGTCTTCAAAATCAGTCTCGTCCGGATCAAAATCAAATAGAGACCCATCCACATCAAAAGCATAGGGGCTCAGCTCATGACGGATAAAACTTCCTCCAAAACGAATATAATGTTGAGTATTCCATACATAATCAAAGTCGATTTTCAGAGACTGATCTGTAATACTTGCCCTTTGGTCAGAGAAGGTAATTACACCTTCTTCTTCATACTCGTCCAGCGCTTCAATTCCATTGTATTTAGAATTCTGATAGTTATAATCACTAAAAGTAAGAGTAGTATTAGAAAATAATTTCGGACTCCAGATTCTATTCCATCTTAGGGCTGCCGTTTCATTCCCCCACTCTAAAATAGTCTCCTCTTCTTCCTTTAAAAAGAAAAGTTCATAATACTCAGGGTCAACTATCATGATGGTCTGAGCCAATTCATTTACATAAAAGTCATTCCCTCTGTAGTAGCTTAGAAACAAACGATCTTTTGTACCAATTGGAAAATGAAGCTTCCCGTTAAAATCATAAAAGCTATAATCATAATCTTGATCTTCCCGATCAGAACGAGATTGAAAAAGAGCTGTGCTAAAAATATCATCTAACAAAAAATTCGAATGCGACCTACGAGCAGCTAACAATAGCCCTCCTTTTTTCTTAAACAAAGGGCCTTCTATTTTGGCCTTTGCGCTTACTAAACCAGTTCCAACAGAAGCCGTCCATTTCTTTTGATTACCTTCTTTTGTACGCACATCAAAAACGGAAGATAATCGTCCACCATAACGAGCAGGAAAACGTCCTTTGAGTAAGGTCGCAGATCGAATAGCATCGGTATTATAGACCGAAAAAATTCCTAGTAAATGCCCTGGATTATAAATAGGAACACCATCTAATAACATTAAATTTTGTCCTGCCTCTCCCCCACGCACATACAAACCACCAAAGCCATCTGCACCTGTTTGGACACCAGGTAGGGTTGTAGCCATATTTATAACATCCACCTCTCCTCCAATCCCAGGTGCAATCGAAGCATAGTTAGGTGGCATCAATTTACCTTGATCGGCTAGGTTCTGAATATCTGCGCTATCAATTTTAGGCATCACGATAACTTCCGAAAGCGTGCTCGACGATTTCAAACTAATATCTAGACGTTGAGAACCATTCAGCTGTAATTCTTTTTCAATAATCTCACAACCTAAATATGAAAAGCTCAAGCGAACGGCACCTTCTGGGACTGTGATGCTGTAAAATCCATACTCATTTGTAGTTGCCCAATTCCGAGAAGCTTTATGAACGACGTTAACGCCAATCAGTTTTTCACCATTGGCGTCTTCCGCGACATATCCATTGACTGTAAATTTCCTTTTATTAACAAGAAGGTTACGATCCCTGAAAAGAATTAATTGTTGGTTTTGCAATTTAAATCCAACTCCGACTCCTTTCAACATTTCCTTCAATAAATCTTCTAATGGAATATCCTGATAATCTATTGTTACAGATTTTCCTTTTGGAAAAAACTGTTCAGAATAGGTGATATTAATGTCGTAGGCTTCAGCCAATTGATTCAAGGCATCTGGAAGCGAAAGATGATTTACACTAAAACTAACGGGTGTCTTTAGGTCGAGTTGAGCAAAGGTACTCGCTTGCACCAGCAAAGTAAAAATAAAAAGCAGTACTATTTTTGTCGGTATCCTAGGGTTTATTCTCATTTAAAATTTTGTATTGGTAGTGAAAGGAAAATGGCTTTAACACTACAATGAAACAATATTAAAAATACCTAGTCACAAGCCCCACCTTTTATAATAAATTTTCCAGACTTTCCAGTCGTTCCGATATCTGCCCCGTAAAGCAAACCGATATTTTCCAATAAGTCTTTAATTTCAAATTGGTCAAAAGTAGTCGTTAATGGACAGTTTCTCAATGCCTTATTTTCAATAAGCACTTTAACATCGTAAGCTTTTTCAATTTGAAGGATAGCTTCTGAAAATGTACTGTTAGAAAAAACCAGTTTACGGGTGTGCCAAGCAGATCTGTTTGCGCCATCGTTTTCTTTCTTTTCTAATCGTTGCGTTTTTCTGTTGTAAACGGCTTGCTGATTTTTCACTAAATCCACAGAAGCATCTGAATTTGCAATAGCTACCCGGACCTTCCCAGTCACCACATCTACAGACATATTTTCTTCTTTATCAAAATCACGAACATTAAAGGAAGTTCCTAGGACAGACACGGTGCCTGTTTTCGTTTCAATAAGGAAAGGGTGTTCCGCATCTTTGGCTACATCGAAGAAAGCCTCCCCTGTTAATTTCACCATTCGCTCCTTTCCATCAAAAACATCTGGATAGGAAATTGTACTTCCGGCATTCACCCAAACCTTCGTTCCATCCGCCAATAAGATGGCTTTATTAGAACGAGTGGTAGCATAATGCTCTTGCCAGGAGGCAGAACTTCCTGAGAAATATTGTTTCAACAAGAACCCAGCTACGATTAAAAGCAAAACGGAAGCTGCCATTTGAAGCTTGGAAAACATGGGTCGAACTTTAGCCGTTGTTGCTTTAGCTTCCATTGGGACCACTGGTGCTTCCGTCGCTATGTCCATTCTATTTTGCAGCAGCGCAAAGTCTTCGTCCAAATCGACTTCCACATCCGTTGTAAAGTTGGCCCCTAAAGACCATGCTTTTTCAACCGATTTTGCGACCTGCCGGTTCTCTTCTGAGCTCTCCAGCCAGGAATCGAGTTTAGCGTTTTCGGCAACCGAAATATCGCCAGAAAGCTGTTTATAAATCAATGATATGTATATGTTTTCTTCCATATAAGTAAACTTAGCTTGTTTATTAAAATGTCCTCAGCCCATTAATTGGACTTCTGGATTACCTCCTAGACAATCTCAAATTAAAATTCCCCTATATCAATTCAAAAAAAGTTTTAATACTAATAACAACATGCCTTGTGAGAGGTAAGGAGAAAGGGCCTCTTTCAGTATTTTGAGCGCTTTGGTCATCTGGTGTTCGACTGTTTTGGTGGATGTGCCCATTTGTTCGGCGATTTCCTTATGGCTCATCCCTTCAACTCGGCAAAGGGTAAAAACCATCCGGCATCGTTCTGGCAACTTTTCTATAGATTGGTTAAGAATACGTTGTAAGTCATTGTTTTCCAGCTTACTATGCGGGGATACAGACTGGTCTTTTCTTTCTGGAATAGCGCTTTCATCTGTAAATCTGGATTGGGTTTTCATCACGTTGAAACTGCGATTGATCACTGCTCGTCTGATGTAGGATTTAAAAGCGGAGTTGATGGTTAGCGTTTTACGTTTTTTCCAAAGTTCGAAGAAGACTTCTTGTGCGGCATCTTTGGCCAAGGTGCGATCCCCTGTTACATTTACAACGGTAACCAGCAAATATTTATAATAACGATCAAATAATTGACGAAAAGCAGTTTGGTCATTGGCCTTTACTTTGGCCCATAAAGCTTCATCTTTTAAGGTGTCGGCAGTCATATATTGTGGTATATTTCCATTTTTTCCGTGAATATAGCCTAAGGAACGTATTATTTATAGTTAAAGGTTTGCATTTGGCTTTTATTTTTATCGATAGACTTTTCATTTCTTCATTATTCCTTCTAGGATTTTCAATCTTTCAATAATCACTAACACAATAAATACAAAAGCAACTATAAAAAAGCAAGTAGCAATCATGCCAAGATAAACAGGAACAGTCCATTCCAAGGCAACCTTGATTCTTTGCAAAATATTGATATTTCTTTCCTTCCCTTCGTTTAGAGAAAACTTGACCGTACAGAATTCATTTTCCTCATCAAAGTCGCCCAAATTAACGCCGAGGTCTTGCAGTTGTTGTTCTGTTTCGAGGATGCGGTTTTCAAGGTTGATGTATTCTTCAATTTTTCCTCCTTTAGTTTTCAATTCAATTAATGAGTTTCGTATTTTTTCGAGGGAGGCTTTTTTAGCTGTTAACGTTTTGTACTCATTTGTTTTATCGTTTTTCGTAATTTTCTTTGATTCTATGGTTCCGATTTTAATGAGTTGGTTGTACAAGGTGTCAAAATTTTCGGGTGGTACGCCTATTTGTAAATTCATTCTTCTGTATCCCTTGTTTCCACTTTTTTGTTCAAATTGAATCAGGCCTCCATTTAATTTGATCTTACTTCGGGTTTCTTTTTCTTCTTCTTCGAAGGCTTTAGAAACAGATCTCACCTCTGCAATCTTTTCGTATTTTTGATCGATTGCAGTTTGATTTGAAGGAGAATTTCCTCCACCCTTTTCCATTTTATAAGACTTTGAAGCAAAATTTCTTAGGTTGACTGAGGAGTTTTGAAAATTACTGGCATTGGTAATCGTTCCGTTTGGGGTACCAACAAATCCATAGATCAACCGAAATATGAATAGCAGGACGAAGCCCAGTAAAAGAACAACAATGCCTTTTTTGAGTTTTCTTTTGAATGTGTTTGTCATAGTGCGATTGTATTGTTATTAAAAATATGATCTCCTAAATTGACGATACAAAATATCTAATAAATCATCTGCCATGTCGTCATCGTCTGGAAAGCGATCTCCGTCGTCATTTCTATATCGACTTGGAATGGCTCGTTCATCGCCTGACCATCTGTATTCTTCAATTTCTGCTTGGATTCTTTCGGAAAAACTATCATCACTCTTATCGCAATTTCGAGAAACAGAACTGACGTTGACTCGAACCTCCCACTCGGCCACTTTTCTTCTTCGAATAATTTCGACCTGCCCTTCTACCGTTTCAAAAACAGGCTCTTCAGAAACATTGCCATCCGCATCTGTTACTGTCTGTGTGCCGGTTTGCACTCGCTGCGAAAAGGTTTCCCGATCTACATCATCATAATAATCAATATCCAAACTTCTAAAATTCACATCCAAATGGCAATCTACATTTCTCACCCCTGATCTTTCAAAATAAATTTTGCGAAATCTACTATCATAATCTTCTACATCTTCAAACTTTCGATCAACCTCCCAGTCATAAGAAATACCAAAGGAAACGCTTGCCTCTACGGTATAAACCAAACGACCATAAATAATGGATTCTTCCATCAGCGAATCGATAGTCCGACCGCTATAGCCATATTCTTTCGCTCTTTGAAAATCAGCATATGCTTCTCTGGCCTGTCTTTTGTTATTCATTTCAATGGATTCATCTAGGCTGTTTTGTCCAAAACCAAAGTAAGCATTGGAAATCTCTTCTACCATCCAATCCGCTTCTTCGCGTTGGGCATCATAGTCTTTGTCAAAAGTTCCATCGTCTATATAAGTGAATGATTTTTCGATTTTCTTTTGTATTTCTTTATTTACTTTATAGGCTTCTTCTAAATCTTCAATATTCTCCGAACTCATCAACTTTGCTTTTTTCGCATTGTCCTCTGCTATTATTTTCGTCAGTGATTTTGCCAGCACTTTTTTGTTTTCATTGACGGATTTTCCACGTTTGAGTTGGTTGTTTGCTTGTCTGTAGGCTTTCCGGTATTTGCCTTCTTTGAGCGTTTTCATTGGGGAGGCACAGGCAGAGATCAGCAGGATGAAGAAAAAGAGGTATTGTAATTTCATTGTTATATGTTTAACTTTTTTTGCTCATGTTACGTATTTTCGCCCATAGTTGCGACTATGGGCTAATGGAGGTTCGACTCCTCCAGAGTCTTGCGTGGGGTTCGTGGGTGATTCGTATTTTCGCATTTTTGCCCCGAGTTGCAAGTATAGTCCAATAGAGGCTCGGCTCCTCTGGAGTCTTACGTAAGGTACGTAACGGTACGCAAGACTCTGGAGGAGTCGAACCATCATTTGCCCCGAGTTGCAACTCGGGGCAAATGTG